>CAMORQ010000091.1 GCA_946623915.1 uncultured Coriobacteriaceae bacterium
TCGAAATTGACGAGCGGTTTGCCGTTGGTCTCGTCGATGTCGGCGGCAAGCGCCGCGATGAGGCCCTCATTGAAGTTCAACGGCACTTCGATGTCCTTGGTACCGAACATCAGAGAGAGCCTGTCGGCGGGATCTTCACGGCCGACGGCAAGCGCCTGTTCGGTTACGGATTCGTAGTCGATGTACGCCTGGAGGGATTCAGAGTCCGCTTGCCAGGAAAGCTTGCCCGCCTGTTCTTGCTCGACCGACATCTCCTCTTCGTCAACTTCGATGGTCTTGTCTCTCGGCGTGGCTCCATCGGCGTAGATGTTCACGCCGGACGCGACGAGACGCGGAGCGTATTCGTTATAGATGGCTTCTTCGATCTGGTCTTTGGTCATGCCGCCGACATCGACTCCGCCGACAGACACACCGGAATACGCGCGACCGTTGTTCGCAAGGGCGTCGAACAATCCTCCGAAAAACACGATGGCAACCAGGATGATTACGACGAGGGCTATTCTCGAGTTACGTGCAAGGTCGACTATGGAACCGAGAATCCCCCATGCAGCCTGTTTGGCGACATCTCCGGTTGCAGACATGTTGATGGCGGAAGGTTTTGCGGGCTTTGCGCTGCGTGCCTGCTTATGTTTGCCCGAACCTGCCATACTAGCGCGCCCCTTCGGGGTCGATGGCAACTTCGTGGCATGCAAGCAGTCCAATGATCGCGTAATACGCAGTGGTGAACACCCCCAAGAGTACACCGCTATAGACAAACCAAATCGCCCAGCAAGCAGGCTCGGCATTGAATCCCGGAAGCCACGAGAACGGAACTATGCCGAGACCTGGGAGGAGGGGTGCGTTGAAAAACAGGCCGAAAAGGCCGAAGTAGAGAAAAGCCGTCGCAATCTTGCCGGCTAATATGACGTCGACGCGCACATCGAAACGCTTGAGCATGATGTAATAGCCAAACAGCATGACAACGTCGCGCAGCAGCACGAGAATCATGATCCACGCGGGCAGACGTGATACAAGCATCAGTCCTATTACGGCAAAAATCATAAGGAGGCGGTCCACAGCAGGATCGAGCATGCGTCCAAGCTTGCTGACGGTGTTGGTGCGCCGCGCTATCGTGCCGTCGAGCCAATCCGTCGAAGCGGCAACACCGAACAGGATGCCGGCGATGACGTCGTGATGCTGTAGGAGCAGAATGAAAAAAGCGGGTATGAGGCACAAGCGCACAAGCGAGATGACGTTGGCCAAAGTGAAGACTTCGTCAGTCACTTCACCTTTCCAAGCAACCTTAGAAGTCGTGTCGATTCTCTTTTCCGCTTCCTGCAAAAAAATCCCTTTACATGCAAACCGGGCACGCAGGGCGCCCGGCATTGTTCGGTCACATTCGGTGGCTCGGTATCGTTGACCGGTGGTTTTACGCTTCGCTTCCGCTCAAGCCGTTTTCCCCAGTGTCAAGTTTACCAGCTTTTTGCGAAGCTGGCTTTTCCTTCTCCTTTTCGTCATCTTGGGGTTTGTGAAACACTTCTTCGCTTTTTTGCGTCGAAGGCTTCTGATACGTAGGGAGCATGGACAGGCAATTCTTGGGGCAGGCTCGTGTGCAGGACCCGCATTGCACGCACGCGAAACGGTCGATCGCCCAGGTCTTTTCGCCTTTGTCGACTTTGATGGCGTCGGCCGGGCATGTCTTCTGGCAGATTCCGCAGAGGATGCACACGGACATGTCGTTGGCTATGTGGCCCTTCAGCCCGGCAGGCGCGCTCTTTTCGACAACCGGATACAGCACCGTTTCCGGTTTCGAAAAGATTGATTTGAGCGTCATGGTGCCTAATTTGAAACTACCCACGAAAACCTACCTTTCCGTGCAGCTGATGCAGGGGTCGATGGTCAGCACGATCATGTTCACGTCGGCTAAATCGCAGCCTTTGAGAGCTTGGGCCATACCGGCAAGGTTGATGCTGGTGGGAGTACGCATGCGCATGCGCTCAAGATACTTCGTGCCGTTGCCAAGCGCGTAGTAGTAGCATTCTCCACGCGGCTGTTCGAGCGTATTGCACGCCTGGGCGCCCGCAACGGGAGCTCCCTTGACTTCCTCGAACACGGGCCCGTCGGGAATCTTGTCGACCATCTCGTTGATGATGTCGATGCTCTGCAGCACCTCGAGGGCACGAACCTTGGCGCGGGCGAAGCAGTCGCCGTCCGTTTCGAGTATGGGCTGGAAGTCGGAAAGGTCGGCATAGCCGCCTTTCCCGAGCATGCGAACGTCGTTGTTCACGTTCGACGCCCGGGCGAAAGGCCCGACCATGCTGTAGTCGAGCGCCTCTTCGGTCGTGATCGTGCCAACGCCGACAAGCCTGTTGCGCACGCTCGAGTCTTCCAAAAACGCTTTGCAGAGCTGTGCGTATTCGTCTTTGATGCCATCGAGGGTTTCGCGCATCATGTTCAGCGTGGCGGCGTCCTGATCGCGCACCATGCCGCCAACGAGCACGGCAGAAAGGATGACGCGACCGCCCGTGGTTGCTTCGAACACGTCGAGGACACGCTCGCGAAGGCGCCAGCAATGCATGAAAAGGCTTTCGTAGCCGAACGCATCGGCGGCGAGCCCCAGCCAAAGCAGATGCGAGTGAACGCGAGAGAGCTCGTGGAGGATAACGCGCAGGTACTCTGCACGTTTGGGGATTTCCACACCCATGAGCGTCTCGATGGTCTCTGCGTATCCCAAGCTATGGCCGAACGCGCAAATGCCGCAGATTCTCTCGGCAATGTAGATGAACTGGTTGTAGTCGCGCGTCTGCGTAAGGCGCTCGAGACCGCGGTGGATGAACCCGATTTGGGGAATGGCCTCTACAACAACCTCGTCGTCTACGACAAGGTCGAGATGGAGCGGTTCTGGGAGAACCGGATGCTGAGGACCGAAAGGAATGACTGTGTGCTGGCCCATTTACGCATTCCCCTCCTTTGCTTTCTTCGCTTCAAGGGCGGCACGGACTTTGGCCGCCTTTTCGGGATCCATGTTTGCAAGCTTCGCTTCGATGTCGTCTTCGGACTGAGCGCTCGAAGCAGCTTCCTTCCTGGCTTTCGCTTCCATGGCGGCGCGCACCTTGGCCGCCTTTTCGGGGTCCATCCCCGCCAGCTTGGCCTCGAGGTCGTCCGCAGGGGCGGATCCGCCTTCCGCAGCCTGCTTCGCCTTTGCGGCCGCGGCAGCAGCCTTCTTGGCTTCTTTGTCCTTGCGCTCTTTTGCCTCGGGCGTGAGGATGGTCATGGGCTCCCGCTCGGCGACGGCGTAGAATTTGCCGGCAAAATCGAGCACCATCCCTTCGATGTCGACACCGAACAGATCCTTGGCTTCGTTTTCGAACGGGAAAATACCCAGGAACAGGTTTTGGATGGATGGCACGGAAGTGCCCTGCGTTACGCCGCGAACCTGGTAGTTAGCCAATTCGTTGAGCTTGGAAAACGAATACGTCAAATCGACGCCGTTGTCGGTGTTGACGCATAGCATCTGGACGCATCTCCAGCCTTCCCTTTTCAGACGCTCGGCCGTCGACACCAAACTGTCGAGGGAAATGTCTTGAAACGATCTTTCGTGTGCCATGGTTAGACCTTACGCCCCCTTCTTCTGATTTTCCTTGAGCGCAGCGGCTTTCTGCTCGAGCACGCCCAAGCCCTCGACTACCGCGTCGATGATGGCCTCGGGTCTGACTGCACATCCGGGAGCGTAGACGTCTACCGGAATGGCCTGGTCGACGCCGCCTATCACGTTGTAGCAGTCGTGGAACACTCCCCCTGTGCATGCGCAGCACCCGCAGGCGACGACCACTTTGGGCTCGAGCATCTGGTTGTAGATCTCTTGCAGTACCGGTTTGTTCTGTTCGTTCACGCTGCCGGTAACCAGGAAGATGTCGGCATGCTTGGGGTTACCGGTGTTTATGATGCCGAATCGCTCGACGTCGTATCCGGGGCAAAGCGCAGCGAGCACTTCGATGTCGCAGCCGTTGCAACTCGAGGCATCGTAGTGTATGACCCAGGGTGACTTGCTTGCAAAACCCATGATTGCTCCTTCTAGATGAACGCGAGGACAGCGACGTTCAGGCCACCGGCGACAAGTGCGACGATCCAGGCCCACTTAAGCATCGCCTGCCATTTAACGCGCGCGAAATTGTTGTCGACCCAAATCTCGAAGAGGTATATGACCAAAGCGACAAGCACCGCAACGAGAATCGAGATCGGATGAGAGAACACGAAGAACACGCCCACCCATCCCATGAAGAGAACGGTTTCGCACCAATGCATGATTTCGACCTTGGCGAGCGTGGGACCGCTCATTTCGGTCGTGATGCCTTTCACGATTTCTTGGTGGGCATGATGGCTGCTCGAAATGTCGAACGGGCTTTTGCGCAGCTTGATGGTAAGCACGAAGCATAGGCCGATGAAAGCCCCCCAGGCAGTACAAATGGCGGGATGACGAAGCAGGAAGACGCCGGAGGTGTCGAACGTGCCGACGACCTGGTAGAACGCCACCGCCATAAAAAGCACCATGGGTTCATACGACATGACCTGCAAGGTTTCGCGCGCGGCGCCCACTTCGGCGTACGGAGAGCGTGTGGAATACGCAGCCACGATGAAGAACAAGCTGGAAAGCGTTATGACGAAAACAACAAGCAGGAGGTTTCCCCCGCTGAAGAAGATGCCGCCTGCAAGGATTGCGAAGAAAAGCGCGAGGCCGATGTAGGTGTCTTCGCTTCCGGAAACGGCAACCTTGTCTTTGCCCAGCAGCTTTCGGACATCCCAGTACGGCTGAAGCAGCTTAGGTCCGACGCGACCTTGCATGCGCGCCGAAACGATGCGGTCGATTCCGTCTATCAAGCAGCCGATGACAGGAGCCAGCACGGCGAAGCATACGGTGCCGATAATGGTAGTGATAAGGAAATTCGCGTCCATGTGCCGCCTCCTTTCTACAGCAGGGCCGTCATCGTGGCGAGTGCGGCGGCAAACGCCCCGACGATGATGATCGTGGTCGAAACGACGCCGACGGGAGTGACCCGTTCTTCGCCGAAGATGTCGGATAGATACATGTTGCGCACCGAAGCTTTGGCTTCCTGGCTCAACGAGTTGCGATACGTGCGCTCGAGGTTGTCGACGCTAACGCCTGCAAGATAGGCCCCCACCCTGCGCTTCTTCGAGCCTCCGACGCTACCGGCCACAAGCACGATGATAACGGCGAGCGACAATATGCTCATCAGAGCGAGAACATCGGAGTCAAGTGAGAACACGGGCTGGTGATACACACCGTCGATGTACGGGAGCACCACGGCAAACGAAAGCCACGGAAGCGCGATGCAGAACACAAGCGCAAGGGTCGTCATGGTGAAGATGGCGCCCCATTCGCTCTTGTGCACCGTGGCCTCCACGTTGTCGGGGTTGCCCGCAACTCCGGACAGCTTGCCCAGCCATTTCGCCCAAAACATGAACGTGGCGGCCGATCCGTAGGCAAGTAGCACGATAAGGGCGACTTGGTGGTTGTCGACGAACGATACGAGGGTCGCCCACTTCGAGATGAGCATGCCAAACGGTGCGACGAACATAATCATGATGCCGACCATCATGTTACGCGCTAGCTGGGGCATGCGTTCGAACAGAAGGTCCATGTCTTCGATGTCACGGCTTCCGATATGGTGTTCTGCAGTGCCGACGCACAGGAACAGCAGGCTCTTGGCTGCCGCATGGAACAAGATGAGGAACATGGCGGCCCAGACCGCTTCGGGAGTGCCGACGCCTGCGCAGGCGACGATAAGTCCGAGGTTGGCTATCGTAGAATACGCCAAGACGCGCTTCGCGTTGCTCTGGCTGATCGCCATAAAGCTTGCGAGCGTGAACGTGATGCCGCCGACGAGGACCACCATGACCGCCGGAGCGACGGAGATGGCGAACAGCGGAGCAAGTTTAACCAGTAGAAACACGCCGGCCTTGACCATGGTGGAGCTGTGGAGCAAGGCGCTCGTGGGCGTAGGTGCGACCATTGCGCCGAGCAGCCAGCTGTGGAAGGGCATCTGTGCGGCTTTGGTGATTCCAGCGAAAGCCAAGGCGCATACGGGAAGCGCTATGACCGCCGGAGCCGAAAGACCCATTTGGATGAATTGATTGAAATCAAGGGTGCCCATGCGCGCAGCGCAGTAATACAGAGCCACCAAAAACCCGATACCGCCCGCGATATTCATGATGATCTGGCGGAATGCGTTTGCGATAGCTTCATCGGTGCGTGTGTAGCCGATGAGCAAGAACGAGCAAAGTGTGGTCACTTCCCAACCGGTGAACATCCACGTCATGTTGTTGGAGAACACGATTGCGAACATCGCGGACAGGAACAGGAACATGAGGGCGAAGAACAGGGGGCGCCTGTCGTCTTGTTCGGGATGCTCTTCTACATGGTCTTCCATATAGCCGAGGGCGTAGACGCAGATTCCGGAGCCGATGATTCCGATGATAAACGCCATCATCACCGACAGCGAGTCGATGTAGAGCCCTTGAGCCACATGAACAGAATGGGCAAACACCAAATCGAACACCACGGATGCAACCAGCTGCACGGCGCCTAGAACACCGGCGAGGACGTTTTTGTATTTCCATGCGAACCACAGCACTATTGCGCCGATGACGACGCCGATGACCATACATGCGACTTCAACGATGGTGGACTCGAAATCGTAGAACACCGGCGGCGTTGACACGTTTCCAATGCACAACACAAGCGTCGCGAACGCGATAACGGCCGCAGAGCCGAGCACAATGGCTTTGCGTGCTCCGTTCCCCTTGATGAAGTAGAGTGCGATAGCGCTTAACAACGGAAACAGGATGAGGAATCCTACAAGTTCCAAGTTTCGCCCCCTTCTCGAAACCTAAACAACGTGACCAACCTGCAATGAACGCAAGATGTGCTGCAGGGTACTACAGATAGAAACAAAATGTGCCCAAAACACTCTATATGGGCACAAATCTGGCATCCAACGGCACACGTTGTACTTTACTATATTTGTTACGCTAATCTGAAGCGCGTATGCAAAACAGCGCAATAATGCCGATATGCTCGGTAAGGAAAACCGGAATCTGCGAAAACGAGCAGGTCTCAACGAGTCGAAGATTGGATTCGAAACGATGGATGAAAAACCAAGCTATTCTTGTCCGATGCACTTGCGCATCGGGGATTTTGACCGCTACGGCCGCCTCCTGCCGTCATCTGTGCTTGACATGTTCCAGGAAGTAGCAACCATCCAAGCCAACGAAATGGGAATCGGCAGGGATGATATGATGGCCAAAGGGGTCTTCTGGGTGATTGTC
>CAMORQ010000092.1 GCA_946623915.1 uncultured Coriobacteriaceae bacterium
TGGGCATCGCGGCCGCACTCTTTTTCATGGCAAACACTTCCGTCACGGGATCGGGGACGCCCGCCCCCTCTTCGGGTTCGTCGAGCGCGCAGGATTCTCAGAGCGCCGAGAGCGCAGGCGATGCGAACACGGGCGCTGAAGCGAGCGGCACAGGCACCGGAACCGCATCGGGTACGGCCGCGAGCACACACTACCTGAGCGTGTCTGACGGCTACGTTGCCGTGTTCGAAAACGACAAAGCCACACCGATCCGGATAACCGAACTGAAGGTAAGCGATTTGCCTGCGGACATCGGTGCCCAACTTGACGCCCACATCCCCTGCGCAAGCCAGGAAGACGCCTTGGCGCAAGTTGAGCAGATACGCACCATGCTTGCCGAAGCCGCTGCAGCTGAAGCTGCGCAAGCCGAAGCCGAAGCCGCCGCAAAAGCCCAGGAGGAAGCCGCCGCGCAAAATCCCGGCACTACGCAAGGCACGCGTTACGTGAAAGGTTGCAACGAGTTCATCACGCTCCGCAGCTCGCCCGACAACGCCGTCGGCGTGAACAACGAAATCGCACGCATTCCGCTTAACGCCAGCGTGGAATGGATCGATTTCACCAACGACCAGTTCTCGCACGTAAGCTACAACGGCTACGATGGCTATGTGCTCACGCAGTACCTGTCCACCGACAGCGGCGGCGAAAGCGCAGCCACGCTGCTGTATGCCACAGGACCTTCGAACCTCTACGCCGAGCCGAACAATTCATCGAGCATCATCTGCGACGTGCCCGGCGGATCGACACCACGTCTCATAGCTACACGCGACGACGGGTTCACCGAGGTCAGCTACGATGGCAACCGGGGATTCATGCTTTCCAACATGCTGAAAGAATATACCAGCTGATGCGGGCCGAGAGAACATCCGCCCTGATCGTAGCCTTAGTGGCTGCGGTCCTCGTGATGATTGTCGTTCTTATGGCATGTTCGGCGTCCTCGCAGCCTGGCGGTTCGGGCGGTACAAGCGGCGTGGGCAGCACAGGTGGCGCATCCCGCGCAGCAGCGTCCGCTTCTAAAGCAGATGCGGATGCTGCGGCCCGGTTGGCGAGCGCATCTGAAAACGAGCCGGTGACCGCGTCCTCTTCGCTAGGGGGATCCGCATCGGCATCCGACGATTCAGCTAACGACGCTTCAGACGTCGCCTCCGACGACGCGCAAGCTGCCGCAGGCGACGGGGCCGGGCAAGCCGGTGCGGGGTCGTCCGACGACGCAGGAGCGGCCCTAAGTCCAGCCGCGCCGCTTGTTGCCGAAGCGCTTGGCGACGGCTACGCCTACGACGACCTATGCGCGGATGTCGCTGCACTTGCCCAGGCCTACCCCCAATGGGTCACGCTCGACAGCCTGGGGCAAACCGCCGACGGCAGAAAGCTTCACCACCTGGTCATCGGCAATGCGCAGGCGGCGAACAAAGTGCTCGTGCACGGCGGCATCCATGCGCGCGAATACTTCACGACGCAGCTTATCATGAAGCAGGCGGCAGTGTTTTTGGCGCACGCCGCCGCTGGAGACGACTATCAGGGCACACCATATGCAAGCATGCTGGAGGAAAGCGCGATTCATCTTGTCCCGAGCGTGAATCCGGATGGATGGGTCTTGAGCCAGCAAGGAGCAGACGCCCTCGCACGCGACGAAATCCGCTCCCGGGTGGCGGAAATCGCCGCCATGGATGGCGCAAGCCCCGATGCAAGCTACTTTTCGCAATGGAAAGCCAATGCGAACGGCGTCGACCTGAACCGCAATTTCGACGCGCTTTGGTCCGACTACGCAGGCTCGGATCATCCGTCGAGCGAGCGCTACAAGGGTAGCGCGCCCGCAAGCGAGCCCGAAGCACGCGCCCTGGTTTCGCTTACCGAACAATACGGGTTCTCGCGCACCATCAGCTATCATTCGCATGGCTCGGTGATCTATTGGTATTTCGGGCAAGATGGCGCCCTCTACGACGACACGCTGCAGTTCGCCCAGGCCATAAGTGCAACCACTGGATACACGCTCGATGCCGACTACGAAAACCTGGACCCCGCCGGGTACAAGGATTGGGCGCTTCAAACGTGCGGCATCCCCAGCCTGACCATCGAAATCGGGCGTGGTTCTTCCCCTGTTTCCGCAGACCAGTACGCCACCATCTGGGAAGAAAACCAGCACGTCTGGGAAACCTTGCTTTCACGCCCGTAAGCAAGGGGTTCTGCCCTCTGTCCGCAAACGGGGGCAAGCCTTCATCGCGCACGAGTCCGCACTACTCATCGAAGTCGGATGAATCTCTGAATGTTGCGCAACATAGTCGACGCGCACATGTACTACAATTGGTTCAAACATCGCATAAACGTACACGCATATGACTTACGATAAGGAAAGGGCGCTTACCATGCTTTGTCCACACTGCGGAGCCGAAAACAACGACGACGCGCGCTTCTGCGCGGAATGCGGCAAATCGGTCGAATCCGAAGAAGGCGGAGGGGCCGAAACCGCAAACAGTGACGCAACCATGCTAGCCGCACCCGAAGAAAGCGCTTCGGAGGAAACCGTCGTCGAAGGATCCGACGCATCCGCCGCAGCACAGGACGGCGCAGCATCCGCACCAGCACCCACCTACGTCGTCTCACCCGCCGCCACCGCCATCGCCAATGATGCCCCGACCGCTTCGCAGGCGGAGGCCTCCGCCGCCGCCCCTGCTGGCGACCGCCTGGGTCCCTACATCCTGCAAGGAGAACTGGGTCGCGGCGCCATGGCGCGCGTCTGGCGCGCGTTCGACCCGAACCTGGAGCGCGAAGTGGCCATCAAGGAGCCCCTGTTCGACTCCAACCTTCCCGAAAACGTGCTCGAGGAAATGGGCCGCCGTTTCGTGAAGGAAGGCCGCGCCGCAGCCAAGCTGGACCATAACAACATCGTCACCATCTACGCCGCCGACGTCTACGACGGCCGCCCCGCCATCGTAATGGAACTGGTGGACGGCACGACGCTCGGAACGCTGATGGAACGCGGCAAGCTATCCCCTGCCGAAGCGCTCAGCGTGCTCGACCAGCTGCTCGACGCCGTTGGGTACGCGCACAAGCAAGGCGTCGTCCACCGCGACATCAAACCGGAAAACATCTTCGTGAATTCGTCTGGCACGGTTAAGCTCGCCGACTTCGGTATCGCGCATGTCGAGGACACGGGCGCCACGCGCGCCACCATGGTCGGCACGGTGCTGGGAACGCCGGGCTACATGAGCCCCGAACAAGCCACCGGCTCCACGGTGGACGGCAGAAGCGACCTGTTCAGCGTCGCCGTCGTGGGATACGAAATGCTTTCGGGCAAGAACCCCTTCGGCGCAGGCATGGGCGACTCGACCACCATCCTCTACCGCATCGTGCACGAGCCAGCGGCAGATCTTCCCGCAGCCGCAAGCGAAGGACTGCCCTCCGATGTGCGGCCCGCCATCATGGCGGCACTCGCCAAGGACCCGAACAACCGCCCGGCCGACGCAGCCAGCTTCAAAGCGATGCTGCACGGCGGCATGACTATTCCCGACCAAGGCACGCAAGGAATCGGTGGCAGCTCTGCTCTGGCCGACCGTGTGTCCAAGGGAGGCGGCCTGCCCAAATGGCTGCCCTGGGTGGCTGCCGCAGCGGTGGCTGCTGGCGTGATGATAGGGCTGTTCGCCACTGCCAACAACGTTGGCGGAGGCGGCGGAGGAAGCACGGGCTCCACTATCTCTGCGACAACATCCACCACACAAGCGGCAGCCGACGCGTATTATCTTTCCATCTCCCCCGACAATTTCGTGGCCATCTACGAGACGGGCAAGGCAACGCCGACGCAGATCACGCAGATTCCCGCCTCGGACGTACCCGAGGACATCGCCGCCAAGCTGGACGACCACATCGGTGCCGCCAGCTTGGAAGCCGCTCAGGCGGAAGTGACCAACATCCAGACGGCAATCGACCAAGCTGCAGCCGATGCCGAGGCGGCCGCTGCAGAGGCTGCCGCCGCCGCTGCCGCAGAAGAGCAGGCGCGCAAGGAAGCCGAAGGGCAAGTGGTCACGTTAACGTGCGTAGGCGCCGACGGGTCAACCCGCAGCGAGCAGATTCGCCGCCAGGGCAACACCGAACGCGTCTTCCCCGACTCGAACTCGCGCTACTTGTCGGACGACGAAATCTACGCGCTCAACGATGCCGAGCGCTGCGTGGCGTACAACGAGATCATCGCCTCGGCGAACGGCTACACCTTCAAGAACTCGGGCCTGTTTAACTACTTCTCCACCAACTGCTCGAGCTGGTACGTTTCGCGCGGAGGGTCTGGCAGCACCGACACGCTTTCGGATGCAGGGAGGAGCAACGTCGATCGCCTGAAGAACGCCACCGATGGCTGGTGGAAGAACCTGGCTACGTACTAAGTCGTTCAGACGACGCGCCCGCTGGCGGCGCATGCATAAACCAACAAGGGCTGCCAGCAAGATGGCAGCCCTTTCGTATTGTGAGTGGCATGGGGTGCGTGCGGCCCTTGCGAGCTTGGTGCGGGTGGCATGGGGTGCGTGCGGCCCTTGCGGGCTTGGTGCGGGCCAGGGCCGTGATGCGCGCAGATTCTGCGAGCCCAGTGCAAACTAGGGGCCAGAATGCTAGGGGCCAGAATGCGCGCTTACGAATTCGCGAGTTCGCTGTAGACGGCAGCGCCGATTTCGGCCATCGCAGTGTTCGCGCCGCCTTCGTAGAACCCTTCACCCCCACAGGTGATGGACAAGACGAAGGGATGGTCGCCTTCCACGATGCCGCCATCATGGCGCACAGTGGACAGCGTGCCTGTCTTGTGCGCGAACACGACTTCAGGCAACCCGGCTGCGATGCCTTGACTGTCCTGCTGCATTTCGAGCGCATGGAGTATCACGGCGCTCGCATCGCTGCTGACCAGGGTGCCGCGGTAAATCATGTCCAAGATCTTGGCCACGTCGTCTGCGCTCGTGTAGTTTTCGATGCCGGCGGCAACCGCCGCTTCGTCCATCATGCGGCGATTCAGCTGCGTTGACAGCATACCCAAAGACGCCGCCTTGGCATTCACCGCATCCATGCCCACGGCGTCGATGAGGATGTTCGCCGACGTGTTGTCGCTTTCGTAAATCATGCGTTCGACCAGTTCGCGGTAGGTCACTGACGCGCCGGCGCCCATGCCGCTCAGCGAGCCCGTTCCACCTACGATGTCATCCGCCTGGAGCGTGTAGGTGCCATCCAGCGAGTAGGTGCCAGCCTCCACGCGGTCCATGAAAGCCGCCGCGATGACCAGCTTGATCATGCTGGCCGCGTACATCTGCTGCTCGCCACCAATGCTCGCCCGCTCGCCGGTGGCAAGGTCGATCACCGTCACGCCGATCTGCATGCCAGACGCTTCGACGATCGGTGACACCACTGCCGAAATGCGGCTCTTGAGTTCGGGGGAGTCCTGAGCGCTGGAGCCGACTTCGCTGGAGCCAACTGCAGGCTGCTCGGAGACATCCACCACCAAATCTTGCAGGTCTTCCGGCAAAGACGAGCTTGCCGCAGCTGCGGCATTTTGCTGTCCCTGAGTATCCCCCACCTGAGCGTTCGACGACTCGACTGATTGCTGCACCAATTGCGTGTCGGACAAAGACGAACTGGCTTGTGCGTCGTCTTGCGAAGCGCTCGATCCACCGGAGCACCCAGCAAGAAACGCACTAGCAAGCAGACAGGCAGAAAGGGAAAGGGCAATACGTTTCATAGGGCACCTTGCTTCGTTTCTGGCACGGTCAGTGCATAGTCGATATTGCTGGTGCCCCCGGGCCGATTCGAACGGCCGACACCCGCTTTAGGAGAGCGGTGCTCTATCCCCTGAGCTACGGAGGCACGCGGGCTATTCTACCACAGCATGGGTGACGTACCGGCCGTCTGCGCGCCGAATGCATGTGTGCGCCTTGGGTTCTGCAGGCTCTACGGGTTCTGCGCCCCGGATGCGCCTTTGAGGTTCTGCGGGCACTACGGGTTTCTACGTCCCGGGTGCGCCTTTGAGGTTCTGCAGGCACTACGGACTTCTGCGCGCCGGGGCGCCCTCGGGTTGTGCCGCGCTGGGGCGCCCTCGGGTTTCCACACGCCAAGTGTACCGTCGAGGCTTTACCGCTCCCCATCTTCAGGATTGACTTATATAATTCCATTTTCATACAAAAGTTGCGAAACCTGAATTCTTTGCGTCACTTTTGGGCCATTTTTCTCAACTTTTGTATGAAAATGCTTTCAGCAAGATGGGTTGCGGCGGGCCACTCGGCAGGTTGAGCCGAAGCGGGGCTGGTCGGGACAGGCGGGCCGAAGCGGACTAGTCCACAGGATGGATTGAAGCGGGTTGTTCGGGCAAGATGGGTTGCGGCGGGCCACTCGGCAAGATGGGCCGAAGCGGGGCTGGTCGGGACAGGCGGCCACTCGGCCGAGCTGAAGCGGGTTGTTCGGGGGGCTAGCTAGAAGCGCGACACCATCTTCACCAGAGCCTCCGCTGTCTCGCGTAATGAAAGCCCCGTGGTGTCCAACGTGGCATCAGCCCATGATTCGTATAGAGGTTCGCGCTCTGCAAACAGCGCCTCGAGGTTTGCGGGCGTGCCGTCCCGCATGACCACTCCGCGCTCGACCAGACTCCCCAAGCGCTGTTCGAGCTCCTCCAGACCCACCTTCAGGTACACGATCGTCCCCTGCTCGCCCAATTGCGCCATCGCTTCGCTGGAATAGACAGCGGAGCCTCCCGTGGAAACAACCGTGTTCACGCAGTCGATGCTGCCAAGCACATCGTTTTCCACCTTCAGAAAGCCGTCCGTCCCCCGCTCGGCTATGATCTGCTCGAGCGTGGCATTGTACGCTTTCTGGATTTCCAAATCGCCGTCGAGGAAATCCATCCCCATCACTTTCGCAGCAACCACGCCAACCGTCGATTTGCCGGCACCTGGCATGCCGATAAGGACCAAATTGCTCTTCGTATCCACGGCTAGTTCCTTTCCGCAAGCACTTCGCTGATGATGATGGCAAGAAAAATCAGGCAGAAACCGAACAGCATGGGCAGCGTGGGGCGCTCGCCGTAGAACACGATGCTCGTGAGGACGCCGAACACCCCTTCCAGACTGAGGATCAGCGCCGCCTGCGACGGATTCACGCGTGTTTGCCCGACGTTTTGCAGCAACGACGCCGCGAACGACGCGCCAAGCGTCAGGTAGGCAAGCTGCATGATGAACTCGGGGTCGAGCACGGCGGCAATATCGGGAGCCGGCTCGGTGAAAAACCCCACAAGAAGGCCGAGGGCGCCGCACACGAGAAACTGAAGGA
>CAMORQ010000093.1 GCA_946623915.1 uncultured Coriobacteriaceae bacterium
GAGAAGCGAATGACCGAACAAGAAAAGGGCGCGAAGATCCAAGAGATCATCGAGGCGTATCCTGCAGACCAGCGTTATGCGCTCGCCGCGTTGCAGGACATGCAGCACGCGTTCAACTACATTCCCGAAGAAGGCCTGGGTCGCTTGGCAGACTATCTGGGATGCCCGCAGGCCCAGCTCTATTCCATGGCCACGTTTTATAAGGCTCTTTCCCTTACGCCGAAGGGCGACCACATCATCAAAATCTGCAACGGCACGGCATGCCACTTGCGCGGGTCCATGAACCTGGCAACGGCGCTCAAGGGCGAACTCGACATAGACCCAGGCCAAACGACCGAAGACGGTCTGTTCTCCGTCGAGCTAGTGAACTGCCTTGGCTCATGCGCCTTGGCCCCCGTGATGGTGGTCGATGGAACCTACCACAACAAGCTGCGGGTGGAACAGGTTCCGGGCATCGTAGAAACCTACCGCGCAAAGGGGGTGGAAAGCCATGATTAACGGCACCGACAAGATCCTGGTTTGCTGCGGCACGAGCTGCATCGCCAACGGCGCGCTCGACGTGGCCGACGCCATCGAAGCCGAACTGAGGGCCCGCAATCTGGGCGAGAGCGTTGAAGTGCAGGTTACGCGCACGGGCTGCTCGGGCGAATGCGAGCAAGGCCCCATCGTGCGTCTGATGCCGCGCGATACCATGTACTACCGCGTAAAGGTGGCAGACGCCGCCGCCATCGTCGATTCGCTCGAAGGCGAGCTTGCAACCAAGCTGCTCTACAAGCGCGACGGTGAAACCTACGAGCACATGGACGACAATCCCTTCTACGCCCTTCAACATAAAGTGGTTCTGAAAGACGTGGGCATCATCGACCCCCTAAGCTTGGACGACTACCGTGCTCGCGGTGGGTACGAGGGGCTGAAAAAGGCACTCGAAATGACGCCCGAGCAGATTATCGACGAAGTTGAGAAAAGCGGCTTGCGCGGCAAAGGCGGCGCAGGCTTCCCCACGGGGCGCAAATGGCGCAGCGCCGCCAGCTACGACGAATGGCCCCACTACATCGTCTGCAACGGCGACGAAGGTGACCCAGGCGCATTCATGGACGGCTCCACGATGGAGGGCAGTCCGCATGCCGTAATCGAAGGCATGATTATCGGCGCGTTGGCAATTTGCGCCGAAGAGGGCGTGCTCTACATCCGCGACGAATACGCGCTTGCCCGCGATCACATTCAGCACGCCATCGACGACGCGTACGCGGCGGGAATCCTGGGTGAATCCATCATGGGCACCAAGCACAAGCTCGACCTTTCCATCGTGCGCGGTGGCGGCGCCTTCGTCTGCGGCGAATCGACAGCGCTCATGGCCTCCATCGAAGGTCGCGTGGGCGAACCGCGTGCGAAGTACATCCGCAGCGTCCAGCGCGGCTTGTTCGACCACCCCACGGTGCTCAACAACGTTGAAACGCTCGCGTCCATTCCCACCATCCTGCGCGAGGGCGCCGAAGCATACGCGCGAATCGGCACCGAAGGCTCCAAGGGCACCAAGGTGTTCGCCATGGTGGGCAAGGTGAAGCACACCGGCCTGGTGGAAGTGCCCATGGGCACCACGCTGCGCACGCTCATCTACGACATCGGTGGCGGCATTATCGACGACCGCCCCTTCAAGGCAATCCAGACCGGCGGCCCATCTGGCGGCTGCATTCCCGAAAGCCTGCTCGATTTGCCAGTTGATTTCGACACGCTTACCGAATACGGCGCCATGATGGGTTCCGGCGGCATGATTGTTATGGACGACCGGTCCTGCATGGTGGAAGTGGCGCGCTACTACGTGGACTTCCTCTGTGAGGAAAGCTGCGGCAAATGCACGCCCTGTCGCGAAGGCCTGCGCCAGATGCGCGCAATCCTCACCGACATCTGCGAAGGGCGCGGCAAGCCGGGCGACATCGAACTGCTCGAGCGCATCTGCCACACCATGGAAGATGCTTCCCTGTGCGCTCTCGGCCGTACAGCGGCGAATCCGGTGCTTACCACCATCAAGTTCTTCCGCGACGAATACGAAGCGCACATCAACGACAAGACCTGCCCTGCGGGCGTGTGCGCGAAGCTCACCCAGTTCGCCATCGAGGCAGACGTTTGCACGGGATGCGGGATGTGCTCGCGCGCTTGCCCGGCTGGTGCCATTGCGGGAGAGCGCAAGCAGGCGCACGTTATCGATCCGGCGAAGTGCATCGCGTGCGGCAGTTGCCGTGAAGCCTGCCGCTTCAACGCTGTGCTAACCGAGAGGAGGCCTGCATGAGCGAGACGATTACCATCACTATCGACGGTAAAGAATGCACGTGTGAGAAAGGCGAATACCTCTATGACGTAGCCAAGCGCAACGGCATTTTCATCCCCGTGTTCTGCCGGCACGATGCGTTCGAAGACCATCGTGCGTGTTGTCGCATTTGCATTGTGGAAGTGGAAGAAGGCGGCCGCAGCAAGGTGGTCACCTCCTGCGTCTACCCAGTGGAGCGGGAATGCAATGTGCAGACGCGCTCCGAAAAGATTATGGAAGAACGCTCGGTGATTATGGCACTGCTTGCCCATCGGGCTCCCGAAGCTGCAAGCTTCAAGCCTATGGTGGGACGCGTGGGTACCGTCGAAACCGACCGGTTGGTCACGCTTGACGGTGAGAAATGCATCCTGTGCGCCCTGTGCGTCCAAGCATGCAACTCGCTGGGAACGGGTGCTATCAGCACCGTTAACCGCGGGACCGAAAAGATGATCGACACGCCCTATGGCAAAGAGTCTGCAGCGTGTGTAGGGTGTCTGAGCTGTGCAAACGTTTGCCCGACCGGTGCCATCGAATACTCAGAAGATGATGCGGTGCGCACAATCTGGAATCGGGAGTTCGAATTGATCCGTTGTGGCGAATGCGGGCAGATAATGGGCACGCGCGATTCGCTTGCACTGGCCGCTGGCAACAACGAGGTACCTGCGGTGTGTGACGAATGCCGCAAGAAGCATATGGCCGACGAAATGATGGCTACTTACCGTTACGTGTAGAAGCAAAAGACAGCGCCCTCTTTGTGGGGTTGGACAAGCGCAGACGGAACTCTCGGTTCCGAGCGACATATGCAGAAATGCGCCGTAGGCGGTTGCTTTCCGTCTACGGCACTGCCGATTGAGCATGGCATAATACAGCAAGGGAGTATTCCCGTTCGTGCACGTGGAGATGGAAGCACCGTGGATTTACCTGAACGCTACAACCGCAATATCGCCGCACTTTCCGAAGCGGAATGCCGCCAGCTTGCTGGCAAGCAGGTGATCGTCCTCGGCTGCGGAGGATTGGGTGGCTTGGTCATCGAATCGTTGGCGCGTGTTGGCGCGGGGCACCTGCGTGTGGTTGATGCTGACGTGTTCGAGGAGAGCAACCTTAACCGTCAAGTGCTTTGCACCGAAAGCGTTCTCGGGCGCGAAAAAGCGTTGGTGGCTGCCGAGCGCGTGATGGCCGTGAACAGCACGGTGTCCGCCGAACCGATTGTTGGCTTTCTTACCGAGGCGAACGCCGCCACTCTTGTTGAAGGAGCGGATTGCGTGGTCGACTGCTTGGACAACCTGCAAGCCCGCTTCTGGGCGGCGCACGCATGTCAGGAAGCCGGCATCCCTATTGTGTACGGCGCCATTGCCGGGTGGTTCGGACAGGTGTGCACGGTGTATCCAGGCGACCATTCGTTCGCGACGGTCTATGGGGCCATCGAAGGCGAAAGCGCGCATAAAGAGCTCGGCAACCTGCCCTTTACCGCGTACACTACGGCGGCAATCCAGGCTGCAGAAGCCGTGAAGGTCCTGCTCGGTCGCCAGGGCCAATTGCGCAACCGTCTGCTCATGATCGACCTGCTTGATGGCTCCTTCGACGAAATCGAACTGCACTAGCGTCTATGTTGCCATCGGGCCGGACATGTCACACCCTCGATTGCGGCATTCCCCTGCATCGCATCAGGTCGTGGCTTGAAGAAGAGCTGCGCCTGCCAGCTCAAGAGCCAGAAACACGGTATCTGTTCACGGAGGATGGTGCATCCTGCGCCGTGGTGCTGAAAGCACTCGAAAACCGCAGCATTGGTAAGGTTTCCATAGAGCGAACTGAAATGGCCGTGAACGGCGAAGTAGATGCGGTGGATGCCTTCATGCGCCTGTTCGCCCTTCGCTTCATTTCCGCAGGGGGCTAAATGAGACAAGGGGTCAGGCTTAATGTCTCATGCGTCCTAATGAGACAAGGGGGTCAGGCTTAATGTCTCATGCGTCCCGGGGGTGCGGACGATTTTTTGGATCACCTAGGCCGCCAATCCCAGGTGCCTTCGGTCGTTGCCGTTTCGTGACACCAACGCGTCGTTGCTGTCACGTTTGGATAATGCGAATGCACCGTCGGGGCGGTGCGACAGTGGGGGCGCCATCGGGGCACTCTTGTCTCCCGAACGCGCGAAGGCCCCGGCTTGCTGCCAGGGCCTTCGAAACTTGCGATGGAGGCTTTTGCTTAGAGCGTAATGCCTTTCAGGACGACCGTCTTGGTACGGGTGACTTCGTCAAACGTGCTTGAAACGCCTTCGTTGCCGTAGCCGGAGAACTTGTATCCTCCGAAGGGCATTTCGAAGCTGCGGAAGAAGCTCGCGCCGTTGATCACTGCGCCGCCGCACTCGAGGCGTGCGGCAACGTCGAACGCCTTCTTCTGATCGCGGCTGAACACGCAGCCGCACAAGCCGAAGATGCTTGCATTGGCGATCTCGACTGCTTCGTCGACGCCATCGAACGGAATGATCGACACGACCGGTCCAAAGATTTCCATATCCTTGGCCACGTCGGCGCTTGCAGGAATGTCGGTGATAACCGTCGGCTTGTAGAACGCCTTGCGACGGGTCCCGCCAAGCAGAATCTTGCCACCCTGTTCGACCGTCAGGTTCACCTGCTCCTCGACCTTCTTGGCCGCGGCTTCGCTGATCAGGCAGGCAAGCTGGGTTTCCTTCTTGGATGGGTCGCCCACCTTGATTTTCTTGATGCGCTTGACGGCTTTGTCCTCGAATTCCTTCTTGACCTTCTTGTCCACCAGGAAGCGCTTCGATGCGCAGCATACCTGGCCCGCATTGTAGAAGCGGCCCCAGATCATTTCCTCGACAGCTAGGTCGATGTCGGCGTCGTCGCACACGATGAACGCGTCGTTGCCGCCAAGTTCGAGCGTCACGCGTGCCAGATGATCGGCCGCGTTGCGCGCGGTCTGGATGCCCACTTCGGTCGAACCAGTCATGGTGATCACGTCAATGCCCGGGTTGGTCGAAAGCCAATTGCCCACCGTGGAGCCAGGGCCGGTAAGGACACTAGCGGCGCCAGGGGTGACGCCCGCCTCGCACAGCAGCGCGGTAAGCATGCACAGCGTGAGAGGGTTATCGGTGGAAGGCTTGACGATAACGGAGTTGCCTGCGAGCAGCGCCGGGGCTACCTTCTGGTCGAAGAGGTCGCAGGGGAAGTTAAACGGAATGATGGCGAGCACCACGCCAGCAGGCTCGCGTTTCACGAGCAGCGTGTTGGGCTCTTGGCCGGGCTCTTGCGCGCCAGGGATGATTTCGCCGTAGAGGTGCTTTGCGCGCTCGGAGAAGCCCTTAAACGCAACAGGGATGTTGGCGATTTCCGCGATGGCTTCGGTGATGGGTTTGCCCGTTTCGCGGGACAGCGTGCGGGCCAGTTTGGCTTTGTCGCGTTCGACCAGCTCGACGAACTTCATCATGATTTCCGCGCGCTTGTACACCGGAACGGCAGCCCATTTCGGCTGTGCGCGACGAGCGGCCGCAACAGCACGCTTCACATCGGCTTCCGTGGCAACGGGGACCGTGTCCACGCGCTTCCCGTCGGCTGGGTTCAGTACTTCGACCTTAGCCCCGTCCTTGGCATCGCAAGGACGCCCACCAATAATCATTTTCATACCTACATCTCCTTTCAAGAGATAGACGACAAATTAACCAAGGGCCGTGAACGACAGCATAAGACCGCCAGTGGCGTTCAGGCCATCGTCTTCGTAGCCGTATTCGCCGAACGTGAATTCTGCGATGAAGGGGACGCCGTCGGCTTGCGCAATGAAGGCGTCGGCTACTTCGCCGATGCGGTCGGCAATGGCAGCGCGGCGGCCGCCGCAATGCACGAAATGATAGGCGGCTGGTTTTGCGCCGGCTTTGTCCTTCAGCTCGGACGCCGTCTTTGCAACCGAGCCAACGAGCACGTCGACGTCGCCGTCCATCATAATGACTGCGGTCTTTTCCACTACCTTGGCACCGACGGCGATCGAGTGATCGTCGTTGCCGTTCATGGGATGGCGAATGGCAACCAAGTCTCCCAGGCGGTCTTTCACGCCAAGCGGAGCTACGATGGATTCGGACAGCAGTGGTGCACCGATCAGGGCGTTGACGTCCATGCCACGCCACTCGGCGTAGACATCGAGTGCGGGTTTGCCGTCGATCTCGGCGATGGCGCGGTCGCCGTTCATCTTGGTCACCACGCCGAATTTGTCGGTTTCGGCGTAGGCGCCCGTGAACTTGTTCGTGAACGGCTCGTCGGTGTAGAAGAACGCCACCACGCAACCGTCGGCGAAGGCATCGGTGCCGGAATAGAGCATCCAGTTGCCTTCGATCGTGTTGTCGGCCGCGCTGCCACCGAAGTACGGCACGCGGCCGATCACGTCGGTTACGCCCTTGATGTAATACTCTTCTTCAGCAGGAGAAGCTGCCATGTACCAGTAGGCAGGCGCTTCGTCCTTGCCGGCCGCCGCCATGGCTTCTTTCGCCAGGCGGGCGCCCAATTCGCGCGGCTCACCTTCGCTGCGAGCTGCACCTGCGCAACCAACGGCCAGGTCGCCGCCGAGGGCCAAAATGCCCACGAACGGCGTGTCGCCACCCACGAACCCTTCGGGAGTGATGATGCCCGTGAAGCTGGTGTTGCCCACTACGGGGACGCCGGGCAGTTCCGCGGCGATGGCGCCGAGCAGCTCCGCGGAATCGTAATCGCAGCTGCCGTAGGCGAATGCCACCTTAGCGTCAGTGGCTTGCGCGGCGATTTTCTTGGCGACTTCTGCGCCGGCTTCCGCAGCCGATCCTGCAATTGACGTTGCGACGTAACCTTGCATGTTGTGCTTCCTTTCGCTTGAGGAACGGACCTTTAGCAAGCGGGCCTAGAAGCAAGAACGCGCATTTGCGGTGTCCCTGCCGCCGGCATGCACTTGCCTTGCCTACAAGCTTACTCCTTTTACGTTAAGGCTGC
>CAMORQ010000094.1 GCA_946623915.1 uncultured Coriobacteriaceae bacterium
ACGCGCACGTAGGCCTTCTGCTTGCCGGCAAGGCCTGATATGCGCACGCCGTATGTGCCCGAGTTCACAATGGGCAGCGGCTTGCCCGCTTCCTTGAAGTTGTAGAGGGTGCCCGCCTGGCCTTCGGAGACGAACAGCACCTGAATCTCGTCTGCTTCCCGCACGGCGTAGTCGATAACGGCGCGGTTCACCAACACGTTAAACTTCCCCTCGAAGGGAGCCGCATCCAGAAGCTCCTTCGAAACCGCCGCCACGTCGAAGGCTTCGCCCACATGCCGCGCCTCGTCTTGCCCGTCGAGCATCGCAAATGGCACCACCTGGTAATTCGCTAGGCCGTCGGCATCCGGGGCGTAGAGCCGCGTTTTGTACACCTTGTGGATGATGCTCGGGAAGGTGGCGCGCCAGATAGGCTGGTCGTTTTCGTCGAGCTCCATCATCAGGGCCTCGATGTAGTCGCTGTCCATAATGCCAGTGTCGCCACCTGCGCTGTAAGCCTCTTCCTTTACGGCAGAACCGTAGCTCACCAGTTTGTGGCCGCCCTCCAGAAACTCCAAGCTGCCGCTCATCTTCGAGAGGACTTTCTTGTCGGCGTCGTGGGTCCACAGCGTGCGGACGGTGCGGGCCTGCTCGTCAACCTCCAGGATCTCGTTGGATGAGTAATGGCCCGCGAGTGCGGAAACGGTCTGCTCGGGCGCCAGGAAATCCACATCGTTGTTGTGATAAGCAATGGTGCCGTCGGGCATGAACTGAACGGCATGCTGGCCATAGGGGTAGCGCGTAGCATCGGTGGGGGTAAGCAGGTACTCGTGCAGCTCGTTAGGCACCTTGGCAGGGTCGGCGAAAATCCACTTGATCTTCCCCGACTCCAGGTTTGCGCGCACCAGCATCCCCGTGGCACGCACCGATACCACCACATCGCCGCTTTCCTCGTCGTAGTCGAGCCCGTTGATGGTGAAGTTGAACTTGCCCTGGCTATCCAGCAGCGATTCGGCCCAATCCGGTGCCAAGCTGTGGAACAGCTCGTAGAAATCGAGCATGGCCGTAAGCTCCATGGTCTGCGCATCGGCAGAATACACGATTGCTTGCAGGAAGGGCGAATCGTCATCGCTGCCTGGCAGCAAGAACTCCGACTCGCCGTGAATGCGCTCTATCTCGTGGTGGTAGCCATATTCGCCCACGTATTGCGCGTACACCTTGCCCAAATAATCCATCTCCAAAAAGCTCGCGTAGTTGATGCGGATGCCGCTGATGCCCTGGTAGGGATCGCTTATCAGGAAGTGCCCGTTATCCAAAAACACCACGGCACCTTCGTTGTCGGCTGTGTCCAAGTACCACAGCAGCCGACCATCCGCATCGAAGACGGATGTCTTTTGGTAGTCGGGCGACACCAGGAACAGATCATCAGTTTCGCCAAGCCGGTTTTCCGCTACGTTGATCACCGCGCCGCTGAACTTTTCGGTTTCGATAGTGAGGGTAGTGGTGGCGCCCGCATCATCGGTGAGCACTACTTCGTTGGCGAAGCCGTCGTAGAGCCCGTACACCGGAATGGCATGCTGCTTCGAGCTTTCGAAGCGCACAGGATCGCCCCCGTTGACGGAAAGCTCGATGCCTGTTTCGGCTTCCGTCTGGAAGATGACCAGCGCACTAAGCGGCGCCAGGTAGTAGGGGTTTTGCAACACCAGCGGGTTGGCGAAGGTGTTGCGCGCATTGGCCAGTTCTTGTGCTATGCGCTCGTCCGCTTCTTGCTGGACGAACAAGAGGTTGTCCATGGTGTCGAATTCTTCGTCGCTGTTCTTGAAGTACGGGTTGCCCGGCACGTACTGGCACCCTGCGAGCGCCAGGGCTACGGCCAGGCAGAGCAGGATGGCAACAAGGTGCACCGACAAAGCACGAAGCACCGCGCACTCGGGCTTTTCGACAAGCCGTATGTTCACGAAAGAGGGAGCAGGCAGCACGGCAGTTTCCTTTCGTCGCTGTTGTTCGTATAGGATACCAGGAGTTGCCCATACGCTATCATGGTAGCGAACAAGACGATGCTCCAAGGAAGCATATGGCGCCCATACTATATTTCGTAGTTCCCTGTTTCAACGAAGAAGCGGTTCTGCCGCTTACCGTGGTAGAGCTTGTCGACAAGATCGAAGAGCTTGTGGGCGCAGGAGCAATCGCCGCGCAGAGCAAGGCGCTCTTAGCAGACGACGGCAGCCCCGATGGCACCTGGGCCCTTATTCAGCAAGCGTCCGCAGCATATCCGGCGGTCGAAGGCATATCCCTTGCAAAGAACTACGGGCAGCAGCTTGCTCTCTACGCCGGCATGCTCGAAGCGAACGACCGATGCGAGGTGTGCATTACGCTCGACGCGGACGGACAGGAAGACCTTGCGGCTGTAGACAGCATGCTCGATGCGTATTCTTGCGGCAACGACATCGTGTACGGCGTGCGGAAGAGCCGCAGCGTAGACGGCGTGTTCAAGAGGCTGACGGCTACCGCTTACTACCAACTGCTTGCCCTAAGCGGCACGAAAACAGTCAGGGGGCATGCCGACTATCGACTAGTTTCCGCAGAGGCCATCAAGCTGTTGGAAACCATGCCGAAGAAGACAGTTTTCTTGCGTGGCGACCTCCTGCGGCTACCCCTGCAAAGCGCAACCGTGGGGTTCGAACGCAGGCGGCGACTTGCAGGAAAAACGAAGTACCCGCTGCACAAGATGCTGCGCCTCGCGCTCGATGGCTTCGCGAGCAACCGCGCGTCTTCCAGGCAAAATGGCAGCACGGTAGCCTACGAAATCGCCGACCGCACAAGCAGAGAAGGCGCATAGATGGCGAAGTCGAAAGAAACAATACGCCGCTACGCAGAATTGCCCGCAGCCTTTCTGGCGCCTGTGGTTATTCTGGCTGCCGTATTCCTTGCCTACGGCGTGTACCCCTTTGGCGAACGAACCATCGTCAGCGGCGACCTTGCCCATCAATACCTGCCCATCATGGCTGAATTGCAACGCTCGATAGGCGAACCCGGAGGCCTTTTCTACACCTTCAACGCGGGCTTGGGCACCGACTTCTATGCCTTGAGCACCTACCAAAACGCAAGCCCTGTCACCTGGCTGTTCTTGGCGCTGTTTCCTGCCGACAAGCTGGTGCTGTGCGCCACGCTCATGATCATGGTGAAGGCGGGCCTGATTTCCTGCGCCATGTGCTGGTACCTGAAAAAGCTTGCGGGCATTTCGCAAGGAACCACCTGTGCGTTCGCGCGAATAGCCCTCTCCCTGTTCTACGCCCTGGGCGCCTACGTGCTTGCCTACTGTGCTCATATCATGTGGCTCGACACGCTTATCCTGTTGCCCATCGTGGTATGGGGCCTGCGCTGCGCCATGGACAAAGGTGGTGCGGGCGACGACGCAAACACGGGCACGGGCGGCACTGCGAACACGGGCGCCGGCGGCACTGCGAACACGGGCGTTGGCGGCAACATGCTCTACGTTATCTCCCTAGCGCTCATGCTCTTCACCAACTACTACACGGGGCTTATGGCGTGCCTGTTCCTTGTGTTCTACTTCTTCGTGCACTATATAGGTGAGCGCAAGAGCGACCTTGTGCTCACGTTCGCACGCATTGCCGCGCTTTCCCTCCTTGCCGCCGCTATGGCAGCCATCGTGCTCGTGCCCACCTTCTTCGCCCTGCGACAAACGGGCAGCTTCGCCATCCTGGGCACGGGGCTGGTTGATGTTCAGGACGAAGGCGCATCGGGCCTGTTCTATTACAGCATCCCCGTCCACTTCGCGCAGCTGCTTCCCAACAGCCCGCTTACCATACTCGATGGGCCGGCCAACATCTACGCAGGGCTTGTCACGATCGTCTTGCTGGTATTGTTCACCACCAACAACGGCATCGACTGGCGCAAACGAATCGCGAAGAGTGCCCTGATACTGTTTCTGTTCGCGAGCACCAACGTGGTCCCGCTCGATTTGTTCTGGAACTTCTTCCACGTGCCCAACATGTTCCCTGGCCGCTATGCATTTCTGCTCGCCTTCATGCTGGTCGAGGTCGCATCGGAGTCGCTTGCGCATATCAAGACTGCGAATATAAAGGACCTGACCGCAGCCTTTGTTTGCGTCCTCGCGCTTTACCTGCTGGCGTTTCTGGGAGGGGGCGTTGGCGCAGCCGATACGCGCTTCATGCTCTTCAGCGGCGTCGCGCTTGTGGTGCTGTATGGCTTCGTGCTTATCGTCATGCGCGGTACCGACGGCAACATCCGCACGCAGCTATTGGCGATGGTCATGGTGTTCGAAGTTGTACTGGCGGCCTTCCACGGTATAGGCGCAAACGAGATTGTGCAGAAAGATACCTATCGAACCCAGGGTGAAGCGGTAGCCAGCCTGCTGGAGACGGTCGAACAGGACGACCCGTTCGCCCGCGTTGAGATTGTCGATACAGACAATTCGAATGCACCCCTCGTTTACGACTACAAAGGGGCGTCCGTGTTCGCCTCGTCGGTGCCGGAGAGCACCTTCGTGCTCCTCAATGGTCTGATGAGCGACCGCCCGATGCAAAGCATGCGCTCGTTCACCTATGGGGCGCCCTATGCCGTATCCGACGCCATCGCAAACATCGGCTATTACATCTCGCTCAGCGGCAAGCTCGACGTTCCCTGGCTCGAAGAGCGTGACCAAGTGGATGGCTGCTACCTCTACGAAAGCCCGTACCACACCTCGGTGGGCTATCTGCTTCCCGAAGGCATTGCGCAGTGGCGGCTCGACGCCCCACGCGAAGAAGTGCTCAACGGCTTCGTTTCCCTGGCAACGGGCGGGCAGAACGCAACGGGCCGGGTGCCAAGCGGGCAGGAAAACAACCAGGCCAAGGGCCAAACAGCACCTGCGCACATCGCACAAAGCTCCGGCGAAGTCGACATAGACGCATGGAGCGAGGCCTACCCGCAGATCTTCACCGACCTGCTGCAGGTGAGTGAAATGCAGGGCAACCGGCTAGCGGGTACTATCCATGCGCACACAGACGGCGTGTTCATGACCACCATCCCTTACAGCGAAGGATGGCAGGTGAACGTGGATGGTGCGGTAGTTGAAAACGCAAACGCCGTGGCCGCCTTTGTTTCCTTCCCGCTATCTGCTGGGCAACACACTATTGAGATGACGTATACGCCGAAGGGCTTCGTGCTAGGATCCATCCTGACCCTTGCCGCAATCGCTCTAGCGACCGTTATTCCAATCAGGAAGTCTTGGGTTCGAAACTAAGCTGCAGAGCTCTCCTAAAGAAACAGGTCGTCGGCGGAAGCTCGTTTTGCACGACGTTCCAATGGCTATTGTGCGCAAGCCCGTTCATGGTAACCATGGTTATATGGACCGCTTTGCGCGTACCTGCTTCAGATACGAACGCGGCAAGCTTGTTACGCAGCGATTCTTCGCCTGCCTTGTCTATGGCAAACTCGCCGTCCGTGCATTTCATCTCGCAGAGGTTGACAACGCCATCGGCCCGGTCGATGACAAGGTCTACCTGTACGCCTGGGTCCGCGTGCGTACTGCGCCAGGCGCTTTCGGTACTTGCGACCCCCTCCACACGCGGGGCCTCTTTCACCTGCCTTGCATGAAGGAGGCATACAAGTTCGAACGCATTGCCGCGCCAGGCATAGTAGGCGGGCGTGTTCAGGCGGTCGACCCACGAGCTGGAAACATTGCCTTCCAAGAACTGTATGCTGAACAGGATAAACGGGTCGATGCGTAACACCATTGCAGACGAGAGCGGACCCAGGCTTGACGTTGCGCACGCTCTTAGCGCGTTTTTGCGGTTAACGGGCGCTGAATTGTGCAGGCAAATGGCCTTGTCCATACGGCCCATTGCGCAATAGGGGAACGCAAAATCTGCTTCATCGGCATCGCGCTATGACGTACAATATGCGGAACAAGAAATGCATGTGAAAGCAACGTATTCGCAGGAGGCTTCCATGGCCAAAAGACTGGCGAAAACCCACTGGAAAACCGGCACCTTCTTGTTGCTGCTACTGCTGGCGATAGCAGGCGCAGTTTCCCTTATGCCCACCGAGAAGGTGCATGCGTATGTTCCGCCGTGCCACGGAAATGTTGCACGCGTCGGTTCTCTCGATGTTGTCATCGTGTATGCGAATGGCGAACCTGCAACCAAGGCAGCGTTTTCGGTTGCAACGCAATGGAACGAGGCTGCGGGGGAGACAGATACCGATAGGCACCTTGAGAGCCGTAGTTCTACTTCAAGCCTTTCGAGCTCTGGCGGTTCTCTGACAGTGCCCTATGTTGACGGCGTTGGGTGGGGTAACTATGCCTTCGAGTTTGACGCAGAGCGCCAGGCAACAATCACCTTGACAGAGACAACGCATCCAAGCGACGGCTACAGCAACAAGGGCCCTATCACTATTAGCTACAGCTACGATAACATCGAAGAGCCAGGCAATAATACCCGTAGTCCGTATTTTGACGACGAGATAAGCTATGGACTCCAGATAAGCGTAAGCGGAGACGCCGCTCTTGCAACAGAGCAAACCCTCTATGGGTACGATTATTACGGCGCTCCTATATATGCGCCCGCTAAGCACACCATTACAATCACTTACACGAAAGACGCAGGCAACCTGACAGTTGAAAAGAAACTTGCAGGCAACGACACCGACCCCACCAAGACCTTCGACTTCATGGCTACGTTCAGCGATACAAATGGCCCGCTTGCAGGAAAGACCTTCGGATCCGACCAAACCGACGACCAGGGCCAAATCACGTTTTCGCTCACAGGGGGGAGCAGCAAGACTATCACGGGGATTCCCGACGGAGCGAGCTATACCGTTAGCGAAACGCCAGTCGACGGCTACATCCCTGCCAAGAGCGGCGACGCCGGTACCATCGTCAAGGGCGAGACGCAAACTGCCACTTTCACCAACACGCGCAACTCCTATGGCAAGCTTACGGTTGCCAAAGCCCTTGCCGGAAACAACACGAACACCAACGACGAATTCAGCTTCGAGGTAGCTTTAGGCGACACCACCTTTGCCGAGACCTGCAGTGGTGTGACGTTTGCAGGCGGCAAGGGCAGCTTCTCGCTTAAGGGCGGCGAGTCCAAGACCATCGAGGGCCTGCCCCATGGCGCCACCTACACCGTAACCGAAACGGATGCGAAGGGCTACGAGTCCGCAGGCACAGGTGCTCGCGGAACCATCGACAAGGACACGCCTGCCACGTGCACGTTCACCAACACCAAGAA
>CAMORQ010000095.1 GCA_946623915.1 uncultured Coriobacteriaceae bacterium
CCCATCCCGCCGATATCTTCATGGGAGACACCGGCTCCCTTGCGCTGGGGACAGCACTCGGATGCTTGGCCGTCGTCACGAAGACCGAGCTTCTTTCCCTACTTATAGGTGGGCTGTTCGTGGTCGAGGCGCTTTCGGTCATGATCCAGGTGCTCCATTACAAGCGCACGCGCACGCGCGTGTTCCTGATGGCGCCGCTTCATCATCACTTCGAAAAGAAGGGTTGGAGCGAAATCAAAGTGGTGCTGCGCTTCTGGATCATATCGGGCACGCTTGCCGTGATCGGCTTCTTCCTGTATTTCACCGACGCGTTGCTAGTGGGGTAGTGCGCCATGCGGGTCGGCTCGACAGAATGCATCGAAGGCACCAAGCGCGCGCCGGTCGATTTGGGCCGCGTGCTTTTGCTTGGGCTCGGCGTGTCAGGTTCTGCCGTGCGTGACTACTGCGCCCCCATGCTAGGCGGCCGCGTGCGGTCTTTGACGGTGGTCGTCGGTCGCGAAGGGGAGGGCTTCGACGTGTTCGAAGGCCCGCAGACTGAAGTTCGCGTTGCGCACCTCGACCGCATCGAGGACCTGCAAGAATCGTTCGACGTCTGCATCGCATCCCCTGGCATATCGCAGTTCAGCAGCTTGTACCAAGCGGCTTCTGCGCGCTCTGCGGAAACGATCAGCGAAGTTGAATTCGCGTGGCGTGAAAGCAGCGAGGAATCGCGTTGGGTCGCCATTACGGGCACGAACGGCAAAACGACCACTACGGCCCTTACCGCGCACCTTCTTTCCGCTAGCGGGACGAAGGCGACGGCGGTCGGCAACATAGGGGACACGTGTATTTCCGCCGTCGCGGAAGGAAAAACGGATGTCTACGTAGCCGAAGTGTCGTCCTACCAGCTTGCGTCCTCACGCTATTTCCAGCCAGACTGCGCGCTGATGCTCAACATCACCCCCGACCATCTTGCTTGGCACAAGAGTTTCGAAGAATACGTCCGTGCGAAATCGATGTTGCTTGACAACCTCGGCACAGACCCGTCCCAGTGCGCTGTGCTCGACGCCACCAATGATGTGGTGCGCGGCATGGTGCGCCAGCTTCGCGACGAGGGGAGATGCCCGTACGTCCCGATGGGGACCTCGGCTGGAATCCACGGCGACATGCGCGCCGCATGCGGAAGCGACAACGCAGCCTTCATGCGCGAGGACGGCATGCTCGTCGTCGCGATAGGCGGGGTCGAATACGAGCTGTGTAACGCCCGTGACCTGCTTATAGAAGGCGAGCACAACTACGCCAATGCCCTCATGGCTTCCGCTGCAGCACTCTGCTTGGGGGCCGATGCCCAAGCCGTGCGCTCGGCCCTTTTGACGTTCGCTCCTCTCGAGCACCGCTTGGAACCGTGCGGGAGCGTCGACGGCGTTGCGTGCTTCAACGACTCGAAGGCTACCAACGTGGACGCAACACTCGTCGCTCTGCGTGCGTTCGAGGCGAAGCGGCCCATCGTGTTGCTTGGCGGCGAAGACAAGGGAACCGATTTGGAACCGCTGGCCATCGAAGTCGAACGGTGCTGCAAACGCGCCGTATGTTTCGGGGCGGCGGGAGCGCGATTCGCGGCTTCGCTCGCGGGACGCAACATCGAAGTCGATCTGGTTTCCGGTATGGAACAGGCGCTCGATGCCGCATTGGACGTCGCCGTCGAGGGCGATGTGGTGCTGTTGTCTCCTGCATGCGCGTCGTTCGACGAATTCAACAGCTTCGAGCACCGCGGGGCGGTGTTCAAAGACCTTGTGAGAAAGCGCCAGGGATAGCATATGGCGCGCGCAAACACAGCAGAAACGAAACAGCAGCGCACCTCGGTTTTTTCCGGTTCGGTCGAAGTGGCCGGCCCCCGTCTTGCCCTCGTGGTAGCTGTCTTCTTCCTCAGCGTCGTCGGTTTGGTCATGGTGTTTTCCGCGTCCTCGATCGAGGCGCTCAGCGAAGGCTCCTCGCCGACGGCGTACTTTGCGCGCCAGGCCGTGTCCATGGCGCTTGGTGCCGTCATCTGCGCCGCCATCGCGATCAAGCTTCCCTACGACATGTGGCTTTCGCGTTTGCTCGACGTGTTCTGGCTGGTCACCATGGCCTTGCTTTTGCTGACGGCCCTTATAGGCACCGTTGGCCTAGGTGCCCAACGGTGGCTGACCATTGGCGGCATCAGCGGCCAGCCATCCGAGTTGGCCAAGCCGGCGTTCGTGCTCATGGCTGCCCGGATCATGTACAACGCCCGTAACGAGGAAATCGATTTCTCGCGTTTCGCCCTTCAGACGCTTGTGCTCATCGTGCTGCCGCTTGGCTTGCTCTATGTGTCTCAATCCGACTTGGGCACGACGCTCATCTGTTTGGTGGGCATCCTCACCGTCGTCTTCATTTCAGGCGCGAACCTGGGAATAGTGATTGCCATCGTGGTGGGCCTTGTCGCGTTCGCGATTGCAGCCGTCGCATTCGTCGGTTATCGCAGCGACCGCATGGCCTTCCTCGACCCCGAATCGGATTACTACGGCGCAGGGTACCAGCTGGTGCGTTCGTTCTATGCGTTCGGCGAAGGCGGTCTGTTCGGCGTCGGCTTGGGCAATTCTTCCGAGAAGTACCTGTATTTGCCCGAAGCGGAAACGGACTTCATCTTCGCCATCGTGGGCGAGGAGATGGGGCTGGTCGGTGCGGTTTTTGTCGTGGCCGCGTTCCTCGTGGTGTTGTGGGCGGGGCTGCGCATAGCGCGTTTCGCTCCCGACCTTTTCGGTGCGATGGTGGCGGGCGGATGCACGGTCATGCTGGTGTTCCAGGCGTTCCTGAACATCGGTTGCGTGCTGGGCATCATCCCCACCACGGGCAAGCCTCTTCCGTTCATTTCGTCGGGCGGATCGTCGCTCATCGGGTCGTTTTTGCTTGTCGGAATCATCTTGTCGGTCTCCTTCGCGTCCGAAGGCGGCAATTCGGTCTACGAGCACCGGCGAGACAACTTGCGCGTCGTCCGCTCGGCTTCGGGCAAGTCTCAGGCGTCGGGCAAAGCATCCAAGGCGTCCAAATCGTCAAAGGCGTCGAAATCGTCGAGAAGTTCATCGAAGTCCAAACAAGCTCGCGGTGCCAGGAGGTAAGGCGTGAATTTCGTGCTTTCAGGCGGGGGAACCGCCGGACATATAAACCCGGCAATCGCGTTGGCAGAGGAATTGGTCGCTCGCGGGCACACGGTGCACTACGCGGGCACGCCGGAAGGCGTGGAGGCGCGGCTCGTTCCGCAGGCCGGTTTCGACTTCACCGGGTTCGAGGCGGCCGGGTTCAACCGGTCCCATCCTGCGAGCATCGTGCGCGCCTTGTCGCTCGTTTCGTCGTCTACGCGCAAGGCGATGAGCTGGTTCGAATCCGTACGCCCCGATTGCGTCGTGTGCTTCGGCGGGTATGTGTGCATTCCGGTCGGCAGGGCCGCCAAGGCGCACCATGTGCCGGTGGTGGTCCACGAGCAGAACTCCGTCATGGGGCTGGCTAACAAGTACCTTTCGCGCTTCGCTGCGAAGGTTGCGCTCACCTACGAATCGGCAGGTGCTGGTTTGTCGGACGGCAAAGCGGTGCTCACGGGCAATCCAGTTCGTGCGAGCGTGTTTTCCGCCACACGAGCGCAGGGCCGTGCGTACTGCGGCGTGCCCGAAAACGCGCCGCTGCTCCTTGTCTTCGGCGGGAGCTTGGGCGCTCGTCATATCAACATGGCGGTGTGCGCCTTGCGCGACGAGCTGCTTTCGCGACCCGATCTGCACGTCCGACATATTACCGGGCCCAAAGAATACGATACCGTCGTTTCCGCACTGAACCTCTCCGGCGACGACGCCAGACGTTGGCAGGTTATTGGTTACGAGGACAACATGGGCAGCGTGCTGGCCGCATGCGACATGGTCGTCTCGCGTGCAGGCGCGACGTCGCTCGCGGAGATTTCGGCGCTGCGTATTCCGGCTCTGCTCGTTCCGTTCCCCTTCGCCACCGCCGACCATCAAACCGCCAACGCGCGCTCCTACGTGCAGGCAGGCGCTGCCTACATGGTCGCCGACGACGATGTGGAAGGCCCGGAGTTCGTCGAGAAGCTCGTCGCGCTTATCGACGACGCCGACGTTCGAGCGCGTATGACGGACGCGGCCGCTTCGTTTGAGACCGAAAACGCTGCGAAGCGTCTTGCCGATGTGGTGTGCGAAGCTGCGGCGGCAAAGTAGGGTAGAATCTCTGTAACGCGAATACATCGAATGGAAAGGCGGGGCTAGATGTCCGGTCAAGAAATACAGCGGGTTCATTTCATAGGCATCGGCGGCGTAGGCATGAGCGGCATCGCGCTGGTGGCGTGCAGCCAGGGGATGAAAGTCTCTGGGTCCGACCTGCGGGCCAGCCGCTACACCGATCAGCTTACCGAAGCCGGCGTCACGGTCTACATCGGCCATGACGCCTCCAACATCGCCGACGATCCGGCGCCCGATGTGGTTGTGGTGTCCACGGCCATATTGGACAACAACCCCGAACTGATCGCCGCCAAGGAGCGCGGTCTGGAAATCTGGCACCGCGCGAAAATGCTCGCTCAGCTGGGCGTGGGCAAACGGACGCTTGCTGTTGCGGGCACTCACGGCAAGACCACGACTTCTTCCATGCTCGCTTCCGCGCTCGACGGCATGGGGGCCGATCCCACGTTCCTTATCGGCGGCATCGTGCGCGCCTACGGCACCAATGCGCATTCAGGTGAAGGTTCGTACTACGTCGTCGAGGCGGACGAATCCGACAAGAGCTTCACCTACCTCGATCCCTACGCAGTGGCTGTCACCAACATCGAAGCCGACCATCTGGACCACTATTTAGGCGGCATCGCCGAAATCGAGCAAAAATTCTCCGAGTTCATGTGCTCTGTGCCCGACGACGGCCTGGTTGTCGTGTGCGGCGAAGACGAGCGCCTCACGCAAATCGCGCGCGAGACGGGCAAGCGCGTCCTTACCTACGGTGAAGGCGACGGCTTCGACGTGAGGCTCGTATCGTTCGAGCCGCAAGGCGTTGGCAGCGCCTTCGAGCTTGCCATGCCCGACGGGCAGGTGGTCCGCGGTTCCATCCTGCAGAATCCGGGCCGTCACAACGCCCTTAATGCCGCGGCGGTGCTCGCGCTACTGTGGGGTATCGGCGAAGACGTGCAAGAAGCCGCCAAACAGCTTGGCAAATTCGCCGGCGTGAAACGCAGGTTCGATCTGGTGGGCGAAGAAGCGGGCGTGACGGTCGTGGACGACTACGCCCACCATCCCACCGAGGTGGCCGCGACAATCGCCGCTGCCAAGAAACTCGACTTCAACGCCGTTCATGTGCTCTTCCAGCCGCACCGTTATTCGCGTGTCGGGTTGTTCACCGAAGTGCTTCACGACGAATTCGCCCATGCGTTCGACCTCGCTGACACCGTTACATTCACCGATGTGTACGCAGCAGGGGAGACGCCGGTGCCGGGCATTTCGGGCAAAACGTTCTTGGACGTCGTAGAAGCGTCTGCCGACCATCCGCCCCTTACGTACGTGCCTCGTCGCCCCGATGTGGTGGAGCATCTCGCATCCCAGGCTCAGCCGGGCGATTTGGTGATTACGATGGGTGCCGGAGACGTTACGTCCATCGGTCCTGAACTGCTTGCGTACCTCGGGTCTTCCCGATAGGTTCGAGCCGATGCCCCAAGGCAGGTCGACACAGAATCGCGGAGCGCACCGCGCTTCGTCATCGCGCCGTCGCTCGACGGTGTCATCGGTGCGGGTGGGTGACATTCGCACGGGCGGCATCCGCAAGCGGGCCGGGCGAGCGTGGATCATGAGGTTCGTCGCAGCCATCGCCGTGCTGGCGGTGCTGGCGGGAGTCGGTTTGTTCCTCTATTTCTCCGACGTCCTTTCCGTCGAAGAAGTCAGCGTGTCGGGTGTCCATCACCTGACCGCCGAAGAAATGTCCGCCCTTGCGGCGGTGCCTGCTTCGAGCACGCTTTTGCGCGTGGACGCCGAATCCATCAGGGAACGGGTGCGTACGAATCCGTGGGTCGAAGACGTGCAGATCAGGCGGGTGTTCCCCCATACGCTCGAGCTGCAGATATCCGAGCGTCCCATTGCAGCCATTGTGGAGGTGACGGCCGGTGAAGGAGGGGCCATCGACAACTGGGCGATTTCCAAGGAAGGCATCTGGCTCATGCTCATCCCTCCAACGGGAAGCGCCGAGTCGGCGAACATCAGCCCTCAGATCTACGACGACGCATCCCATGTGCTCCACATCACCGACATCCCGCTCGACGTGAAGCCTGCCGTAGGGGAGAAGTGCACCGACGAGAGCATCCACAACGCGCTTTCCATCATTGCTGGGTTCACCACCGATTTGGCTAACCGCGTGTCAGTGGTGTCGGCCACGGATACGGCCAACACGCTGCTCACCCTCGACGACGGTGTTCAAATCGCCTTCGGCACGGCGGAAAACATCCGAGACAAGGAGCGCATCTGCCTGCAGCTGATGCAGGAGCATCCAGGGCAGATTTCCTACATCAACGTACGCGTGGTCGAGCGTCCCACCTGGCGCAGCACCCCTTCGTTCTAGCGGCCCTTCTGGCTGGGATGCTGGCGGCCGCTTCCTTCCTCAATGGCAAGCGATACACGCCAGCGAACCCCCAAACATAAAAGTTAGAGGGAAAAACGCCAAGAATGCAGCTTTGTGCTCGATTGCGAGAAGAAGTGCGCTAGTTATCGCATCCCTGTGAACAGGTGTTTTGCGTTTTCACAGCATTTCGCTCGTTATGCGGAGCGGAAAATGGAACCAATAGGCTTCATTCAATCGAGCACAAAGCTGCAATCTTGGCATAATTCGTATTCGATTTTGACGAATTGCTAGACGGGGCTGCGCGTTTGAGCTGTTTGGCTGCCGCAGGCCGTTCTTTGGGAGCCGTTCGGGGCACGGGACCCAGCCGCGTGCTCGTTGTCGCTGGTCCACCCTCGGCTGTCCTGAGGGAATCTGCTTGAGGTACGAGAACCGATTGTGCGTCTAGTCCCTTGGCCGCCCGGTGTCAGCGCCAGCAGAAAACGACCATACAAGTTCCGAGGTTAACTCGCTCTATGGGCCAAGAAGGGGCAGCCGTCGTTGCGATCAAGTGTGGGCCGTTGCCAGTCGGCGGCGCCTTACCACCCCCGCCCGCGCGCGCA
>CAMORQ010000096.1 GCA_946623915.1 uncultured Coriobacteriaceae bacterium
CCAACGCCGCCAAGGAAGTACTCGCGGGCGCCACTTTGGGTGCTCAGTCGGGCACGTCGGGCGAAGCATGGATCGAGGAGAACCTTCCTGCCCCCGATAACCCCTACACGCCTCAGCAGGAGACCCCCGACCTGCTGAACCAGCTGCGTACGGGCGGCATCGATGCGGCAGTTTACGATCAGCCGGTCGCCGAAGCCCACGTGAAAGGCGAATACGACGATTGCGAGATTCTGACTGTCATCCCCACGGGCGAGCAGTACGGCATCGCCGTGAACAAAGACAACACCGCCTTGACCGAAGCAATCAACACCGCTCTGGCAGAGATTGTCGCCGACGGCACCATGGATAAGCTGCTGACGGAAAACCTGTAGGATTCCTGCAGAAATACTAAGTCTCACATGTAAGGGGCTGCAACGTCGTTACGGTTGCGGCCCCTTGTCTTATAATGGTCTGCATGAAGGAATCACTGAAGACTCTATTTACAACCTACGTGCGTTGGGCGATTGTTCTGTCGCTGCTTCTGTACTTGGTTCCTGCTGCGGGCTGGGCGCTAACCAGCGACACGGCTACGGCGCGCAGCAACGAAACCAGCACGAGCAATGTGCTCGGTGGCGTGCCGACGCGTGTGACCTGGGAAGCCATGGTCGACAAAGGTGAATCGGTGGCGGCGGTTAGCCTGCAATTCCCCGAAGGTAGCGCGCTTACCGAAGAAACGACGGTGCGCGTGACCGTTCTGGATGGAACCGAGCGCGTCGATACAGACAGCACGGCAACGGTGGATGCTGGCGCCTCGTGCGTGAATGTGGAATTCGCGCAGCCTTTGGAAGAAGGCCATCGCCTGCGCATAGAAACATACGATGCGGCGCTGCCCAACGTCGAAGGTGAAGTGACCCTTGCGGGCACATACCAGCGCGACGACGGCGAGCAGGTCCCGCTGGCGGACAGCCCCGCAATCAAGGTGACGTCAGCTTCCCCTGCGCAGAAAATCGTGAACTGGCTCGACGAGCAGCCATGGGTGCAGGCGTGGAATTCCGTTCCTATCCTCCGCCTGTTTCTGAACCCCCAGCTGGTGGTGTCTTCCATCCCCACGTTGGTGGTGGGCTGGTTGCTTTCGTTGATGCTGGTGCTTCTGGGGTTCCCGCTCGCCATTCCCATCGGCCTGGCGTTCGCGTTCATGAAGATAAGCCGCTCGCGCATTTTGCACGTTATCGCGGCAATCTACACGGGCGTTGTGCGCGGCACGCCTCTGTTCCTGCAAATCTACATCGCGTTCTTCGGGTTGCCCCTCATGGGGATCAAGCTGAACGACTACGTGCTCGCCGTGCTCGTGCTAGCGTTCAATTCGGGCGCGTACATGTGCGAGATTTTCCGCGCGGGCATCCAGTCCATTCCCAAAGGGCAGTTCGAGGCGTCGCGTTCTTTGGGCATGAACGCGGTGCAGACCATGTTTTCGGTTATCATCCCGCAGACGGTGCGTCGGGTTATCCCCACGATGACCAGCGAATTCATCCTGCTCTACAAAGACACGTCGCTGCTGGCGGCGGTTGGCGTCATGGAGCTTATGCTTTACGCGCGTTCCTTGGTCGCCAACACCGGCAACATGACGCCCTACATCGTGGCAGCGCTGTTCTACCTGGTGGTCACGCTCCCGCTGATTCACGTGGTGGGCATTCTCGAAAAGAAGCTCGCGCTGTCTGACGAAGGAGGCGCCGACACGAAGAAGCGCAAGAACCGGCGTGGGGCCTATCAGCAGATGGCCGAGGAAATCGCAGGTGGCTCCGACGACGGGTCTGTCTCCTACCAGCAGTTGGCGAATGCGGTCGACACATCGTATGCGCATGGAATGAAGGGCGACTAGCATGGCAGACACGCCCCAAAAAACGGCAGAGTCCCGTGCAGATGCAGGAACCTCGTCGGTTACGGATCCCATGATTTCGATTCAGCACCTCTCGAAGCATTTCGGGGAGCTGGAAGTTCTGCGCGACGTGAACATCGACATCGCCCGCGGCGAAGTGGTGGTCGTGCTCGGTCCGTCGGGCAGTGGCAAGTCCACGATGCTGCGTTGCATCAACCTGCTCGAGCAGCCTACGGGCGGCAAGATCTTCATCGAGGGCGAGGAAATCACCGCCCCCAAAGTCAATGTTGACCGGTTGCGCGAGCGTGTGGGCATGGTCTTCCAGCAGTTCAACCTGTTTCCCCATCTAAGCGCCAAGAAAAACGTCATGCTGGCCCAGCGCAAAGTGCTGAAGCGCTCGGCTGCGGAAGCTGAACGCGTGGCGCTTGAAAACCTCGCACGTGTGGGGCTGGCGGATAGGGCTGACTACATGCCCAGCCAGCTTTCGGGCGGGCAGCAGCAACGCGTCGCCATTGCGCGCGCCCTCGCGATGGACCCGCATGTCATGCTCTTCGACGAGGCGACTAGCGCGCTCGACCCCGAACTGGTGCGCGGCGTGCTTGATGTTATGCGCGGGCTGGCGGAAGGCGGCATGACCATGGTGGTCGTCACGCACGAAATGGGCTTCGCGCGCGAAGTGGCGGATCGCGTCATCTTCATGGAAGAAGGCTATGTGGTGGAAGAGGGGACGCCCGAAGAGGTGTTCGACCACCCGAAATCCGACCGTACGAAAGACTTCCTCGGGCACATTCAATAAACGGTAGCGCAAAAAACAATCGCGCCGCTGCTTGTGGCAACGGCGCGATCGCATTCGCGCAAAGCGCTTCGCAAAGTTTGGGGGGCGCTAAACTATGCGGCGCGGTTGCGGCGACGGTGGGCGCGAGAGGTAGCGGACTGTGCGTTCTGCGCGCTTGTGGTCTTGGTGGCCGATGAGACGATGCCCTTCAGCATGCTTGCGAACTTGTCGAATACGGTGGGCTCGTCTTTTCGGTGGTTCAAGAAGGCAGCAGAAGCGCCACACGTCATGATCCGACCTTCGTTTGCGATGATGTTGCTCTTCATTTCCAACCTCCTTTGTTCGTAGGAAAGCAACTTGCACAACTACAAAATAGCTTTTCTGGAAACGAAAACAAGAAGCAATAATTTCGAAACGGTTGGATTCGCAACGGGTGAGCGACACGAGTTGCATAACTCGATTTGTTATGCAACGCTTAATTTTAGGTCGTTGCATATCGCCTGATAAATGTGGATGAATTGCGAAGGCGCGTGCACACGCGCGCGGCGAATCGTCTGCGGCTAGACCGTGGTATCGCTGGAATTGGCGCAATCCGGCGATGCGGAAGCGAGGGCGCAATGCAGCCAAAGGACGCTTGCGTCGATTGCTGACCGATGGTGCGGGCGTATGTAGCGCTTGCGGTGCGGTGTGCGCAGTTTGCTACAGGCGGGCGCCGTCGCAGATGAGCTTCACGGCAAGGGATACCATGCGTTCGAGTGGTATGGTGCGGCCTTCGTCGACCCATTTCTTGTATATGCGGATTTGTGCAGTGTCCACATGGGTCAGGTAAAGCGCCCATTCGTCTTCGCTCCACCCTGTGGGCGGGCGCCAATCGCGGTCGCGTTCTTCGCTCATGCTGTTAATCACCTTTTGCATGATGCCGGCATACGTGCCGCTTGACAGGATGGCGTCGTAGAGCGGTCCTTGCTTGGCGCTGTACGTCATGAATTCGCGAATCAGCTGTTCGATGTCGTTGGGGTAGCGAAGGCCTTTCGTGATTTCCGCGTAAGGGCGGGCGTATTCGAGCTGCAGTTCTTCGAGGAGGTCATCGAGAGTGGGGTAGTAGCGGTAGAACGTAGTTTTGTTGATAAGCGCCTTTTCGCAGAGGGCTTTTACCGTGATTTTCTCGTAGGGCATCTCCAGCAGCATTTGCGTGAACGTGTCGTGAATGGCTCCGACCGTCTTTCGTACGCGAAGATCTTCTGTGCCGGTTAATATCATGGGGCTAGGTGTCCTTCCAGGGCGCTGGTTTTTGCTTGTTTTCAATTATGGTGGCATAAAAGCCTGGCGTTGTTTAACTGGACTAGTATAGTTATACCCACGGCGTGGCGCAAGGAGAAATGGAGCGCCGTCCATATCAACAGAGAGCGGGGGCCATATGACAGGATCTACATCTCGCACATCCCATATCGCGCATCCGATCGCACCCGTTTTCGACGAACGGTCGGAGGCGCTCGTGCTCGGGTCGTTCCCTTCGCCGAAATCGCGCGAACAAGGGTTTTTCTACGGGCATCCGCAAAATCGCATGTGGAACGTGCTCGCACGCGTTTTCGACGAGCCAGTTCCAGCAACGGTCGAACGCCGCCGTGATTTTCTGCTGCGCAACCATATAGCCATGTGGGATGTGCTCGCGTCGTGTACGATTACGGGGGCAAGCGATGCGAGCATTGCCGACGAGGTGCCCAACGACCTAACTGCCTTGCTCGATGTCGCTGCGATTCGAGAGGTCTATTGCGCCGGTGCCACCGCGTCGAGGCTTTACGCCAAGCATCTGGAGGCGGCGATCGGACGTCCGTGCATTCCAATGCCTTCAACCAGTCCTGCGAATGCGGCTGTGAGCGTCGACGACCTTGTCGACCGATGGCGCGTGGTGCGCGAGTGCGTACGTCGCGACCAGGACTACACGCTTGATGTGGCGGACGTGGTCGCGCTTGAGGCGGCCATAGCGAAAGCCGGCACATCGCTTGCCGAGCTGATGGACCGCGCCGGTACGTGGCTGGCCTATCGGGTGCACAAAGCGCGTCCGCAGGGGAGAGTGACGGTGCTGGCCGGCAACGGCAACAACGGCGGCGATGGCTGGGTAGCCGCTCGCGAGCTGGCGCGTTGGGGCCATGTCGTCGTACTGGTTACGGCGAAACCACCCGAGCAGCTAGCAGCCCAGCCCGCGCGTGATGCCGCCTTGGCCGCCGCCGAAGGTCTGGTGGGCATGGATGCCCAGGTTGTGGTGGCGCCTGGCGAAAAGGAACTCGAAGCCGTGCTGGCCGCATCGGATGTGGTGGTAGATGCCATTCTGGGAACCGGCTTCTCCCACGACCAGGTGCGTGCCCCCTTCGACGGGTGGATACATGCCGCCAACGCGCGCAGGCAATCAGGGGCGCTCGTCGTGTCCGCCGATTGCCCAAGCGGCCTGAACGCCCAAACGGGCGCAGCTTCGTCTCCGTGCATTCAGGCGGATGAAACGGTAACGATGATCACGTCCAAAACCGGCCTGTCCGCTCCCTGCGCACGGGACATGTGCGGAAACGTTGTCGTGGCTCGCCTGTGCGACTTGGCGCCGTTTGCGCCTCAGCTTGCACGTTAGCGGAACTCTGCCGGTCTCGGGTGTGTTGCGGCTGTGACTTTGCGGACGCCGCGTCGGCTGCTGTGCTACCCTAGTGTTCCGCTCTCTGCATACAAGGAGACACTATGCGCGAATTCAAGAAATCGACCAAACTCGACAACGTCCTCTACGATGTGCGCGGCCCCGTGCTCGACGAAGCCATGCGCATGGAAGAAGCGGGGGCGAATGTGCTCAAGCTGAACATCGGCAATCCCGCACCGTTTGGTTTCCGCACGCCCGACGAAGTGGTCTACGACATGTCGCGCCAGCTGGTCGACTGCGAAGGCTATTCCAATTCCAAGGGATTGTATTCTGCGCGCAAAGCGATCATGCAGTACTACCAGCTTAAAGGTATCGAAGGTGTCGAAATCGAAGACATCTACACCGGCAATGGAGCAAGTGAGCTTATCAACATCGCCATGAGTGCACTGCTCGACGACGGTGACGAAATCCTTATCCCGTCACCCGATTATCCGCTGTGGACTGCGTGCGCGACGTTGGCGGGCGGGCATCCCGTGCACTACATATGCGACGAGCAAGCAGAATGGAATCCCGACCTCGACGACATCCGGTCGAAGATCACCGACCGCACCAAAGGCATCGTCATCATCAATCCCAACAACCCGACGGGTGCGCTCTACGACCGCGGCATTTTGTCGGAAATCGTCGAAATCGCCCGTGAGCACCAGCTGATTCTGTTCTCGGACGAAATCTACGACCGCCTCGTTATGGACGGTCTCGAGCATGTTTCGATCGCGTCGATGGCGCCCGACCTTTTCTGCGTCACGTTCTCTGGCTTGTCTAAATCGCACATGATCGCCGGTTACCGTATCGGATGGATGGTGCTTTCGGGCAACAAGAAGTCCGCGCGCGACTACATCGAGGGCATCAACATGCTCACGAACATGCGCCTCTGTTCGAACGTGCCGGCGCAGTCCATCGTGCAGACCGCGCTGTGGGGCAACCAGAGTGTGAAAGGGTACGTGGTTCCCGGCGGGCGCGTGCTCGAGCAGCGCAACTTCATCTACGACGCGCTCAACGACATCCCGGGCATCACCGCCGTCAAGCCGAAGGCCGCGTTCTACATTTTCCCGAAGATCGACACGGCGAAGTTCAACATTACCGATGACGAGCAGTTCGCGCTCGACTTGCTGAAGGAAAAGAAACTGCTGATCGTGCATGGTCGCGGTTTCAACTGGTCCGAACCAGATCATTTCCGTGTGGTCTACCTGCCGAACCTGGAAACGCTCGCCGACGCCGCGAACCGCTTGGCCGACTTCCTCGAAACCTATCAGCAGCACTAGCGGGTGACAAAGGGATGGGGAGCGGACGCGAGAATCGTCTCCCCGTCGCCTGACAACAATGGTTTTGCAGCAACGGGCATCCAGGGACTTCCTGGGGCGGGTGCGATTGTGCGTCAAAGCCTTTCCTGCCAGGCAGGTGCGACAGATCGCGCAAGCTGGGCATAGCCTTCAAAGGCGGGTCAAGATTCGGCCACGGGCGAGCCAGGTGCATGCCGGCAAGATGAGGCTGCTGCCAGGGTGGACTAGCGAACGCTGCCACGCCATCAGGCATCGGCGCTTTGGGACCCGTTCATAGCGGTACGCATGGCAATGGCGCAAGCGGCGCACAACCTCTGTGGGTCGCGCGCCGCTTGGCTTGCGTGTTGCGGTGCGTCTTGTTGCCGTGCGGTGATTGCCGGTTTAGGCTGCGCTTCCTGTGTCGGTGCCCATCGTCGACTGAGTGCTGCTTGCATTGCCGTTCGATCCGCCCGTGCTGCCGTTCGGGGCGCCCATGCCGTCGGGACGTCCGCCCATGCCGCCGGGCCGTCCGCCCATGCCGCCATCGGGCGGGGTTTGCCCATCCTGGGGCATCTGGCCGCCCATGCCACCGCCCATGCCACCGCCCATG
>CAMORQ010000097.1 GCA_946623915.1 uncultured Coriobacteriaceae bacterium
CCAAGGACATCGAAGTGCCGGTGAACTTCAATGAGGGCCTCATCGAGGCGCTTGCCGCCGACATCGACGAGACCATCGGCAAACCGCTCGTCAATTTCGACGTGGAGGTCGACGAAGAAGGATACGCCTACATCATAGATGGGGAAGATGGCGACATGGTCGACAGGGAAGTGTTCAAATCCCAGATCGCCGCCCAGCTGCTTTCCAAAGAAGCGGAGAACAGGTCTTTCGTTGTCGAAACGGTGCACACACCGGTCCAGATCAGCAAGGCCGCCGCCGAACGGGTGCTTAAAACGGTGCAGGACGCCCTTTCGCAATACGTTACATTCACCTGCAACAACAAACGCTGGGTCGCCGATCCCGCAACGGTTGGCACCTGGGTGCAAACCGTTGTGAAGAAACAGGAAGACGGCACGTACAACCTGCTTCCCGGCCTATCCCTCCTGAAAGCCCGCTCCTCGGTTTTGAAGAACATTCCGCCCACCTTCGAGAACGGCGAAGGCAACGTTCGTTTCTCCAACGCGAACGGCGACGTGAGCGTGACCGTCACCTCGAAAGGCACGGTGCCTTTGACAGGCGACGCTCTCGAGGACTTGAACAGCGCTCTTTTCGGTGACGGATCGATACAGCCAGGAAGCCTCGTTTCCGAAAACGACGACGGTCTCAGCGTGACGCTCGACACCGCCGACATCCCGGACACGATGTCGCTTGACGAAGCGCTTTCTCTCAACGTCGTAACACCTGTATCGGAGTTCACCACGGAGTACACATCGGGTGCGGCAGAGCGCAACACGAACATCCACCTCGCTGCGGATTTAATCAACAACTCTATCATCCACGCCAACGGCGGCGTTTGGAGCTTTAACGAAACCGCAGGCGAATGCAACGAAGCCAAGGGATTCCAGGCTGCAAAAGCCATTTCGGCCAACGAAACCATCGACGAAATCGGCGGCGGCATCTGCCAGGTCGCCACCACCGTGTTCAACGCCGTTTACGAAGGCGGCTACCCCATTGTTGAGCGACACAATCACTCGCTCTACATCGCCAGCTACCCTCAAGGCAGGGACGCCACGGTTAGCTGGCCGAATCCTGATTTCCGCTGGAAGAACGACAGTCCCTCGGACTTGCTGCTGCAGCTGTCCTACACCGACTCCTCCGTCACGGCAACGCTCTACGGCGTAAGCATGGGGTACACCGTCGAAACCCAAGAAGGGGAGTGGGCCGAAGGACAGGAATACACCACGGTCTACGAATACGACAACACGCTCGCTCCCGGCGACGAGTACGTCAAAGTGTACGGTTCGAACGGTCACAGCATTTCGATTACGCGCATAATCCACGATGAAGAGGGCAACCTCGTCAACGAAGAGGAGTTTTCGTCCACCTACCGCGCGCAAAACACCATCGTGGTGCGCGGGGGGTCCTCGAGCGATTACTAGCATGCGGCTTGACACGCGCATGAGCACAAAGCAACCGCGAAACGGCATCTTCATCCACGTGTGCGTTATTCATAAACTGGCTATAGTCGCATAGCTAAAGCGCTAAAATAACCTGATTGCAATACATCACGCGAAAGGAATGCGTTGAACACGAACCGCACCCTCTTAAAACGCACTTCAACTCTTGCGATTGTGGCGATTGCTCTTGTGCTTGCGATGCTCTCGCTCGCCCCTAACGCAGCGCTCGCCGACGTGCGCAAAGCCGACGAGGTTTTAGGGCAATCGGTCGAATCCCAAGGCCTTACTTTGGCCGACTGCCCGAACGTCGAAGCGGAGCACGCCATCCTGATGGGACAGGATGGAACCGTGTTTTTCGAAAGGAACGCCGACACTCCTGTAAAAATCGCCAGCATCACCAAGATCATGACGGCGGTCACCGCCCTCGACTCGGTCCCCGCAGACACCATGATATACGTAAGCGAAAACGCAGCTTACATCGGCGAATCGAGCGCTTGGCTCATGCCGGAAGACTCGATGCTTCTCAGCGATGCCATCACCGCGATGATGGTTCCAAGCGGCAACGACTCCGCACAGGCCATAGCCGAATCGATCGGAGCCATCATGCTGGAATCCGAAGGCGCGCCATCCGACGACCCCGACACGCGATGCAACAGGTTCGTCGAAGCCATGAACGCGAAGTCGGCAGAAATCGGGCTTGCGGACAGCTATTGGACGAATCCGCACGGACTAGACGACGGCATATTCGCCGGCGACCAGCACAGCACCGCTCGCGACATTGCGAAGCTGTGCGCATACGCCATGCAGAAACAGGCGATACGCGACGTTGTTTCGCAGTCCAGCGCGCACTGCAACATCATACGTTACGGCGAAACCATCGATGCCGAATTCGAAAGCACGGACCTTATCCTCGAATCCTACGAAGGCGCATGCGGCATCAAGACGGGTTTCACCGACCAGGCCGGTGCATGCTTCGCCGGTGCGTGCAATCGAGGCGAAGACCTCTACGCCATTGCGCTCAACTCACTTGACGAATGGGAACGCTTCGAAGACGTCATGGCGATGTGGGATTGGTACTACACCCATCGCATCGACCTTCCGCTCGCACATTCCGAAATGTCGGTCCTGGACGCCTCTGGCGAGTCTTTGCCGCTTGTGGCCAAGGTGCCCGCCGCATCGTGGATCGACAAGACCGTAGACGCCACCCTGGAAGACCCCGGCGCCACAGTTCGCGTGTTCGACATACAAGGCAACGTCAGCCAGGATGTCGAATACGCCTATCCCGAGGGGGCGGTCCATGTAGGGGATGTGGTCGGTACCATCACTTACAAGCAACACAACCACGTTGTGGCGCAAGCGAATCTTGTGGCGGCGCAAGACCTCGAAGCACCCAACATCCTCGAGGCCATCTCCATCTGGTGGAGAAGGCTCATAGGCGGGTTCATGGGCGACGACGGCATCGCCGAACCGCAGCTGTTCAACCAAATGCCGACCATAAACGACAAGAACGCGCAGGGTTCTTAGTCACACACATTGTGGAGGAGCAACGATGAGCCAAGTATGTCCCGTATGCAACGGTACCGTCGAAGACGGATGGAAAGCATGCCCCAACTGCGGCTTCAAGCTTTTGGGGACCACGGAGAAGTTCATGCCGATATCGTTCGGAGAAAGCGCATCCGAACCTATCGCGCAAGCTGGAAAGCAGGCTCAGCAGGCGTCGCTCACTATCGTGCGGGGTTCGCAAATCGGCACCGTGTACCGTCTCGATGACAAATCCTTGTCCATCGGCAGGTCGCCCCAATGCGACATATTCCTCAACGACATGACCGTCTCGCGCGACCATGCGTCGGTCTTCCCTAAATGGGGCGGTTTCGTCATCCGCGACAAGCAGAGCTACAACGGCATATGGATCAACAACGAAAGCGTGGAAGAAGCGAAGCTCGTCGATGGCGACATCGTCCAAATAGGCGCATTCTGCCTGAAGTACGAGGAGTAGGGAGGCGAAGATGGAGCTACTATCTGGCAATGAAGCAATTGCGCAAGGCGCATGGGAAGCGGGCTGCTCGATCGGGGTCGGCTACCCCGGCACACCGAGCACGGAAACGCTCGAATCGTTCGCCAAGAAAGAAGGCGTGTACGCCGAATGGTGTCCTAACGAAAAAGTAGCGCTCGAGGTCGCCGTAGGCGCAAGCGCTGCAGGTGCGCGCGTTATCGCCACGATGAAGCATGTCGGCGTCAACGTTGCTGCAGACCCCTTGTTCACCGCCGCATACACAGGCGTCGGAGGAGGCATGCTCGTGCTTGCAGCGGACGATCCCGGCATGCATTCGAGCCAGAACGAGCAGGATTCCCGCTACTACGCCCTTGCTGCGCGCATCCCTATCATCGAACCGAGCGATTCCCAGGAAGCGCTTTTGTTCGCCAAGGACGCATTCGGCCTTTCCGAAGAGTTCGACATACCATTCCTCATGCGCTCGACTGTGCGCGTCAGCCATGCCAAAACGCCAACCGAACCAAGCGGCAGAACCGAGCACGTGCGCAAGGAGTACGTCAAAGACCCTTCCAAATGGGTGATGATGCCCGCCTATGCCAAAGGCCGTCGCATAGACCTCGATGCACGATGGCAGCGTCTGCGCGAATGGGCGGAAGAGTGCCCGTACAACACGGTGGAGATGCGCGACACCGCCATGGGCGTCGTATGCAGCGGTGCCGTCTATCAGCACGTGCGTGACGCCCTTCCAAACGCCTCCGTGTTCAAGCTTGGCGTGACGTGGCCGCTCCCCGAAGCAAAGCTCAAGCAGTTCAGGGAAGACGTCGACAAGCTCTACTGCATCGACGAGGCATCGCCTTTCATCAGCTCTCATGTGGCGGCTCTTGGCATACGCATCGACGAGATGCCGGGATCGCTTCCGCCATACGGGGAGCTTTCGCCCCGTGCCATCCGCATCGCTTTCGATCAACAGGTACCCGAAGCAGAGCAAGCGCAGCCCAATCTACCGCCGAGACCGCCGGCCCTTTGCGCCGGTTGCCCGCACCGCCTCGTGTTCAAAGAGCTCGTGCGGGCCAAATGCATAGTCACCGGAGACATCGGATGCTACACCCTCGGCGCGCTGCCGCCTCTTTCCGCGCTTGATTCGACGGTCGACATGGGTGCGAGCATATCCATGGCCCATGGTTTCGAACTCGCTCTCGCAAACGAAGACCATTCACCCGTTGTAGCCGTAATAGGCGACTCAACCTTTGCCCACTCGGGTCTTACAAGCTTGCTGAACACCGCGTACAACCAAGGATGCGGAACCGTTTGCATACTCGACAACCGCACCACCGGCATGACCGGGCACCAGGGCAATCCCGTTAACGGCAAAACGCTCCAGGGACGCGTAACACGCGAACTCGACTTGGAAGCCGTTGTGACAAGCCTCGGTGTCGACGATGTGCGCACTGTGAATCCCAACGACATGAAGGCAACGCGCGAAGCCATCAAGGAAGCCACTCAGGCGACCGACCGGCTGTCCGTCATCGTGTTCAGGAGTCCTTGCGTGCTTCTCCGTGATTCGTTCGTTGTCCAAAACCCCTACTACATCAACGCTTCTTGCACGGGATGCGGATCGTGCATCTCGCTCGGCTGCCCCGCCATTGCAAAGGATGCGGAAACGGGAAGCGCCACCATCGACACCTCGTCATGCGTCGGCTGCGGGCAATGTGCGCAATATTGCGGTTTTCATGCGATCGAACAATCCTAAGGAGACCATTCGTGAACCAAAATAGCTCAACCATTCGCGTGCTGCTCGCCGGAGTCGGGGGGCAGGGCACCATTTTGGCTGCCGACCTTCTTGCCAAGACGGCTATCGCGTCTGGATACCAGGTGAAACTCTCCGAGATACACGGCATGTCGCAACGCGGCGGTTCGGTCACGACCGTTGTAAACATCGGGCGCGAAGTGCACTCAATGGTCATCGGCGAAGGCGAAGCCGACTACCTTCTCGCGTTCGAAACAACGGAAGCCCTGCGTAACCTTCCTTTTCTCGCGCCTGCCGGAAAGCTCTACGCAAACGATGTGCAGATTTCGCCCTTGCCGGTTCTTACGGGAAAAGCGTCGATGCCGACCATGCCCGCCGCGCGTTTAGCCGAGCGCGGATGCCATCTGGTTGACGCCCATGAGCTCGCCGTCAAGGCCGGGTCTCCCAAATGCGCAAACGTCGTCCTCCTTGGCGCCTTGTCGACTGGCATGCCGTTTTCAGCCGAAGTGTGGGAAGAGCAGATCCGCTCCAAGGTTCCGGAAAAGACCATAGAGGCCAACATCGCAGCTTTCAGGCTTGGGCGCGATAGCGTCGAAGTAGCGTGATGGCACCGCGCATCGACTCTTGTCCGCATGTCACGCGCGTAGTCGGTCGCTTCGCACCCTCCCCGACAGGGTATTTGCATGCTGGCAACGTGTTCTCGTACCTGCTTGCTTGGATCGTAGCCAAACGTGCTTCCGGCAGCATTGTATTGCGCATAGAAGACCTAGACCCTGCACGGTCGCAGCAACGCTACACCGACCAATTGCTCAAGGACCTCGAAGCGCTCGGTTTGAGCTGGGACGAAGGTCCGTATTACCAATCAGAGAGAACGGAAGCGTACCGGGCCGCCTATGACAAGCTTTTAGCGACTGGACGCGTGTATCCATGCTTCTGCTCGCGCGCTGACGTACATGCGGCTTGGGCGCCCCATGCAGGCGAATCTCCCGTGTATGCAGGGACCTGCCGAAATCTGACCGAAGCCGAAAGGGCTGCCAGAAGAGACGAAATAGCACGCATGTCACGCTCGGAGTCCTGGAGGCTTGCCGTGCCCGACGTCAGCGTAGCTTTCTCAGACCGATTCCAAGGCTGCCTTTCGTACAATCTTGCATCTCAATGCGGAGATTTCGTCATACGGCGATCAGACCGCGTTTTTTCCTACCAGCTCGCTGTGGTCGTCGACGACGAGGAAATGGGCGTGAACTCGGTCGTACGCGGGGCGGACCTCCTTGCCTCCACGCCGCTTCAGCTGCACCTTCAGGACACGCTTGGTTTCGGACATCCCGCATATGCGCATGTTCCTGTGCTCGTATCCAGCGACGGAAGCCGGTTGGCCAAGCGCCACAAAGCCGCCAGTCTCGACGACATGAAAGCTCAGCTCGGCTCGTATGAAGCCGTTCTTGGGCGTATCGCCCACATCACGGGGCTTATCGACCAGCAGGTTCCGACATCTGCCGACGAATTGCTGCATCGCGCCAATCTCGACGCCTTGTCTAACCGTCGCGAAATAGTATGGGAAATGTCGTAGCCTGGCTACGCCGACGCGAAATACGCCAATGCGTAGAATGCGTTCAGCAGGGAAACGAAGCTCAAGCATTGCGCAAAAGCCTGACCGCGCGTACTTGGAAGCAGGGGATTGGCAAGCAGCGCTCTCCCGAAGGGATGCACGGCAATCGCCGTGAACACAGCGATCACCCATACCGACGGACGTGCGAACACGATGGGTAACACGCATGCGAATCCGACGCTAGCGTAAACGACGGCGTGATACAGCGAAACGCTTGCTTCGTGCCCCAGCAGTACCGGCAGCGTCTTTCGACCCGCGACGACATCCTTGTCGATGTCGCAGGTGTTGTTGGTCAACATGATCAACGCTATGGTAAGCCCAACAGGTATGGAAACCG
>CAMORQ010000098.1 GCA_946623915.1 uncultured Coriobacteriaceae bacterium
GCAGGAATTCGCTGTCGTTGCGTATGCGTAAGATCTCGTGATGGTAGCCGTATTCCCCCACGTAGAGCTTTCGTACCTTGCCCAGGTAGTCCATTTCGATGGAGCCCGAGTAGTTGATGCGGATGCCGCCGGCGCCCTGGTACGGGTCGCTTATCAGGAAGCGATCGCCACCGAGGAAAACAACTGCTCCTTCGTTGTCTTCCGTGTCCAGGTACCACGCCATATCCCCGTCCGGTTCGTATGCCGATGTCCGCTCGTAGTCCGGGGACACGAGGTAGAATTCGCCGTTCGCATCTACGTTGTTTGTTTCGACGTGGGTTTTGCCATCCGTATACTCTTCCGTCGTGATGGTGACGGTGGTGGAGCGCCCCTGTTCGTCGCGCATCGTAACCTTGTTGTCGAACCCGTCGTAGAGTCCGTAGACGGGCAGGGCGTGCTCTGTGGAACGCTCGAAGCGAACCGGTTCGCCCTCGTTGATGGTTATCTCGATCGACGTTTAATCCTCGGTTTGGAAAACGATCAAGGCGGAAAGCGGTGAAATTCGGTAGGGGTTTTCGAGAACCAACGGCTCGTCGAAGGTGTTTTTCGCGTTCGCGAGTTCTTTTTCGATAAGCGCATCCGCCTCTTTTTGAGTGCGTAACAGGTTTTCCGTGGTGTCCAGGCTCTCGTCGTCGGCGTCGAAGTAGGGGTTAACCTGGCATCCTGTCGCGAGAAGCAGCACCATGGCGTAAGCCACAATTGTGGCTTACGCCATGCCCAGGCGTCGGTTTTGCGTTTTCTCTGAGCGGGTGGAAAGAAGCATCGACGGAACCCTTCTCCGGGGTGCAACCTAGGCGGTTACGACTAAAGTGCAACTAAAAAACGGAACACAACCCGTTCGGGTTGTGTTCCAGTGCTCGGCTGGGTGACTTATCGGGAACGAAACCTTTGTGGCTGCATTCCGATGCCCCATACTTTACTTATGGTTGCCCGAATACTTAACGTAGGTGTCGGAGTATCCGGCGTTGATGGCAGCCTGCATGTGGCCGCGCGCGCCGTCTTCATCGCGATAGATGCCCGCGGCGACGACCCAGTACCCATCCTGGTTCAGGTTGGTGTAGTCTTGCGACCAGTACATGCGCGGGTCGGGATACCCGGCGTTGCGCATGTCTGCGAGCGCCTTTTCGGCATTGGATTTGTTGCTGAAGGCGCCGACCCACACGCCCCAGAACGCGTCGCCTTCATGGAAGCCGCCGGATTGCTGCTGCTGCGCCGGCTGCTGCTGTTGCTGCTGGGGCGCAGGCTGCGCTTCCTGCTGCTGAGGCGCCGGCTGCTGCTGTTGCTGCTGCGTAGCGGGATCGACGTATTGGGGCTGAACCTGGGGCTCGGGGGCGGGAGCAGGTGCAGGAGCCTGCTGCGTTTCGGCGGGCTGCGTGTTCTGTGCCTGGCCCCCCTGACCTTCTGCTTGGCCTTGCTGACCGCCTTGCGCGGATGCGCCCTCGTTGTTGGCGCCGCCCTCGGGCGCCTTGGATGAATCAGCAGAGCTGCTGGCGGAAGAGTCGGCCGAACTCGAGCTGGAAGAGCTTGACGAACTGGAAGCGCTCGAAGAGCTCGAAGAGCTCGACGAGCTGGAGGAGCTGGAAGAAGAGCTCGACGAAGAGGCGGCTGCACCGCTCGTAGATGCTTCCGAAGCACTTGCCGACGAAGACGTAGACGTCGACGAACTCGACGACGCCTCACCGCCGCGCAGGAAGTTGCTTAAGGGGTTGTTGTCGCCGCCGCCGACGGCAAAGCCCACACCGCCCGCAGCGAGCGCGGCAACTAGCACGCCTGCCGCAATGGCGCCGGTGTGCTTCTTCTTCTTTTTCTGATTGCCGTAGCTGTAGACCGCAGCTTTGGAAGTCGTGCCCTCTCCCGGAGGCATAACGATTTCGCGCGTGCGCGTTTTGCCTTCGTTGAGGTTCACGTGACCGGCTTCGGCGGCCTCCGCAGCCCAATCGTTCAAGTTTTCTTCTGTGTGGTTTTCAGCCATGATCGCCTGCTTTCCACACGCCAGTGCGCTCGCAGGCGCAGGAGCGTGTATTGCGTTTCCCTTTTCTTTGTACACTCCTATATTTGTTGCCTTGCCATTTTTTAACAGTAAGGCAATATCGGGGGATTATTATACTAAAAAGAACGGCAGCTGGCGTCACATTCACAAGTGTCGCTGAACTGTTCCTTTGAAGCGTTTTCGGGAAAGGTAGCAGAAATGGGCATCCGAAAAGCAGCCGCTCAGGTTGTGAGCGCAGTATCTTCTGCAGCGCTCAAGCATGTGTTTCGCCGCCCTGCCGGGAACTTTCCCGGCAAAGTGGCCCTCTACATCGATCCTCACATCATTGCCGATTTGCGCTCCAAGCTTGTGCGGGGCAGCATCTGCGTGGTCGGCACCAACGGTAAAACCACGGTGACCAACATGTTGGCCGACTGCCTGGAAGCGGCGGGTGCGCGTGTGGTATGCAACCGTGGAGGCGCCAATCTCGATTCGGGTGTGGCCACGAGCTTGTTGGATGCAAGCGTTTCCGAATGGGGCGTGTTCGAGTGCGACGAGCTGTGGCTCGCCCGCATCCTCCCTGGATTGAAGTCGCGTTACGTGGTGCTGCTGAACCTGTTCTACGACCAACTCGATCGCGTGGGTGATGTCGACTACATTCAAAACAGCATCACAGGCGCCCTGAAGGCTTCCCCGCACACCGTGCTCGTCTACAACGCCGACGACCCGCATTGCGAGAAGATCGCCCGCATGGTGGACAACCAGAGCGTTCCGTTCGGCATGGGGGAGGGCCTGTCGTCGGAGCACGGAACAGATGACGCATTCATGTGCCAGATGTGCGACACCATGCTCACATACGAGTACCGCAGCTACGGTCAGCTCGGGTCGTACTCGTGTCCGGCGTGCGATTTCGGGCGAAGCCATCTGCGGTTCATGGCGCGCAACTGCACCATTGGTGCAAGCGGCCTTTCGTTCGATGTGCTCGCCGCTGCGGACGTGCGTGCAGTTGCCGGCGGCCAGCTGGGGACGGTGCGGGCGCCTTATGCGGGGACCTACATGCTCTACAACCTGCTTTCGGTGTACGCCGCGGGCCACCTTGTGGGATTGTCGCATGACGAAATGCAGGCGGTCATGTCCACCTACGATTCCCACAACGGGCGCTTGGAGAAGTTAACTGTCCATGGGCGTGATGTGCTGTTGAACCTTGCAAAGAATCCGGCGGGCTTCAATCAAAATCTGGGCTTGGTTCTTCGCGAAGAAGGGCCTGTGGCGGCCGCGTTTTTCATCAACGACAAAGAGGGCGACGGACGCGACGTCAGCTGGATTTGGGATATCGATTTCGAACGGCTGGCCGCACGCGAGGACGTCGTCGTGTACGTGGGGGGCATGCGCGCCAATGACCTTCAGGTGCGGCTCCGTTATGCTGGCGTGCCGGCGATCGTGGTGGATGGCGCGATGGATGTGATGTATCGGGTCGCCGCCCTGCCCGAAGCCTACAAGGTGTTCATGATCGCGAATTACACGAGTTTGCCCGACGTGCGCGCCGACTGCGTGAAGATGGCGTCCGACGTGGCGTCGCCGGCTCCCAACCAGGCGCAGCGTCAATTACCCGACCCGCTACCCGAATCCGATCCGACGGGGCAGCACGTGCGTATCGTCCATCTGTACCCCGACCTGCTCAACCAGGGCGGGGATGCAGGCAACGTTTCGGTGTTGGCCAAGCGATGCGCATGGCGCGGCATTTCCGTCGATGTGCAGCAGGTGCTCTGCGGGCAGCAGCCCGACTTCGACAGCGCCGACATCGTCGTGCTCGGCGACGGGTTCGACCGCCAGCAGCGTCTGGCATGCGCTCAGCTGCTGCCTGCGCGGGATGCGTTTGCGGACTACGTTGCCCGCGGCGGTGTGGTGCTTGCCGTAGACGGAGGTCTGCAGGTTATGGGGTCGGCGTGGCGCATCGGGGATGACGAGCTCGCCGGCCTGGGGATCGTCGACATCCGCAACGGGCGCGCCGAAGATGAATCGCGCATCGTCGGCGATGTCGTGGTGCGCACGGAACTGGTTGATGCTCCTGTTGTGGGTTTCGAAAACCATGCTGGCACCACGGTGCTCGGCAACGGCGTGAAGCCGTTCGGCTCGGTGGTGCGTGGCGTTGGCAACAACGAAGGAGACGCAACCGAAGGCGTGTTGTTCAACAACGTCGTGGGAACCTACGTGCACGGTCCTGTTCTGGCGAAGTGCCCCGAACTCGCCGACTGGCTGATCGCGCGTGCGCTGCAGGTCCAGGCCGGTGGCGCAGGCGCGGCACCTGGCGATGCTGTCGATCTCGCCGCGCTGGACGATTCGGCCGAGCTGGCGGCTCGTGCGTTCATGCTCGAGCGGCTGGGCGTGAAATAGCGTCCGCCTTTTCGCACGGACCGGCTTCGACGATGCGAGAAACGGACTCCTACATGTTTTCCTGCCATGCAGATTAACGGGATGCAGGTATAGCCCATGAAACGAAGAAATGAGCACATTTCATCCCGAGACGGGTATCGCGCAACCGAAGAGCGCTATTCGCGCGAAGCGGCGAGGGACCGTTACGCGCGCGATGGGCAGGCGACGCGTGTGCGCGGCAGCTTTCGCCAACGCGAGCGCGAATCCGCATCTGCGGCGTCCGCACGCTGGGCCGCGCGCGTTTCGCATGCCTCTGGCGACGAACGCCGCCGCGACAACGCCCGTTTCGACCACGGCGAGGCTGCCCCTGGTCGCCCTCGTCGTAAGAGGAGGTTGCCGAAGTTCTTGGCCGTTTTGGCAGTGGTGGCGCTTGCGGGCTTTCTGGCCGTTCAGTGCATCAACGGCAAGTTGGGCGGCGGCTGGGACCTGGACGGGGTGTTGGTGCAAAGCGACATTCTTCACGAGCCGTTTTACATGGCGCTGTTCGGCACCGACGAATCCATCGACCGCAACGAGAACATGTCAACCGACGGCATCTACCGCACCGACACCATCATTTTGGCGCGGGTGGATGCGCCCAACAAACAGGCAACTCTGGTGTCGATGCAGCGTGACACGCAGGTCGAACTGGAAGGGTACGGCACCCAGAAACTGAATGCTGCTTACACGTTCGGTGGGCCGGCTTTGGCCATCCAGACCGTCGGTGACATAGCTGGCGTTGGTATTTCGCACTACGCGCTCATCGATATGAACGGCTTGCAGGACGTGGTCAATGCGCTCGGCGGCATCGAAGTGAACGTGCCCATGGACATCTACGACGAGGATGCAGGCGGGTCTTTGGAGGCAGGGTATCAGACGCTCGATGGCTGGCAGGCCCTTATCCTGTGCCGGGCGCGCCACGCTTACGACGACTACGGCAACGGGGATGTGTACCGCGCGGCGAATCAGCGTTTGGTCATACAGGCTATCGCCAACAAGATACTCGTATCCGACCCCCTTACCGTGGCTAACACCGTAGGCGCACTGGCAGATGCGGTCCAAACGGACCTTTCCGTTACCGATGTCGTGGCGCTTGCGCAGGCGTTCGCGGGCATGGATGCGGAAAGCAACCTATGGAGCGGGAGCATGCCCACTGAATCGTTCTACGAGGACGATCTGTGGTTCGAGCGCATTGTCGAACCGGATTGGCACGACATGATGGCGCGCGTCGATGCGGGTCTGCCGCCCACGTCGGACAGTTACGTCGACCCGCTTTCGGGAACCGTGCTGGCCAACGCGGGGGCGCAAGGCGAATCGGGGCAGTCTGGCGCCGACCTTGCGCTGAAGACCGGAACGATCGCCGTGCGCAACGGGTCGGGTGTCAACGGGCTGGCCGCCACGGTGCAGCGCCGTTTGGAGCTTCTGGGTTACACGGTATCCGACATCGGCAACGCGGATTCCGATGATTACCAGCAGACGATGGTGATTTACGAAGACGATTCGCGCGCCGAAGAAGCGGCGCTGATAGTTGCGGATTTGGGAGAGGGAAGCGTGGTTCGAAACGATGGCGAATATATAATGACGGAAGACTTCTTAGTGGTCATCGGCAAAGACTACGCAACATACGAGGAATAGCATGGCTGAACACAATGCTCCTTTCGATCGATTCACATTCACATGCACGGACAGGGTCAACGGTCGCGTGCTGTTCTGGATGCACCGGCTGCAGGACGACTCTTACGAGCTGCACGCTGAAAAAGGCCCGTCCGGCCAACTGATGGCAGAATTCACGCGGACCGTGCCGCTGAAAACCGCCGAAGCGCTGCGCGACGAGTTGTCGGAAGCTGGGGTGTTCGGCTGGGATGAAAGCTATCCCGACGATGCCGCCCCTGGCAGCAGACGATGGAACATGACCATCGTGTTCCAGGAAGGCGTGTACACGCAAACCTGCAGCGGCGGAAGCAGCGTGCCCGACGGGTTCGACGCCTTGATGGAGGCGCTCTACAAGCTGGACCTTCCGCGACCGGGTGCCGACGATGCGCCGGGGATTTCGACGCCACCCATGATGCCGGGAATGCCCGGTGGATTCGATCTGTCGGCGCTGTTTTCCGGCGGTCCTGCGGGTGGACCCGATGCGTCCATGCTTGCAGAAATGCAACAGACCATGGCAGAAATGCAGGCTCATCCCGAACGGTTTCAGCAGCAGATCAAAGAAGAGTTCCGCAGCCTTCCTTTGGAGCAGCAGGAAGGCATGCTCGACATGCTCGCTTCGACTGGCATGGCTCCGCGCGAATGGTGGGAGAAGTTTTTGCGCGGGTAGGCGAAGCGTTTGTGGTCGCGGGGTGGGGGACCTGCGAGATTGCTTCGCCGCGCGGCAGGGACCTTTGCTACGCGCGCTCGCGCTTAACGGCGAGATAAGCGCGCTAGGGAAGTGCGCAATGATTGGGCCACGGTTCGCCTTATCCCTGCACGTATCGGCCCAAACATGGACTAGCGCACTTCTTTAGAGCGCGCTTACGTACGCCTACGCTCGCTAGAAGCTTCGCAAAGGCCCCTGCCGCACGGCTGCGCTTGTTGCTGGAGGGTTGCCAGCCCTGCGCTCGCTTCGCATCGCGCATAGGGGAGCGAGTCGGGGTCGGGCCGCGAATGTGACAGCAACGCGTCGTTGCTGTCACATTTGGATAATAGGGGCTTGTTG
>CAMORQ010000099.1 GCA_946623915.1 uncultured Coriobacteriaceae bacterium
CGGGAAGCGTGGGGTCGAAGATAGGCTCCTTGATGGCCACTTCGCGTTCCAGATTGGGGTCCCACGCACGCCACACGCGTGCCATGGCGCCGCGTCCGAGTTCGCCGCGTACTTCGTAGGGTCCGAGCCGGGTGCCGTATGTCGCGTCCGCTGCCATGGGTTAGTAGTTCTCGCTGCTCTCGTCGTAACTGCTGTTGCCGCTGTCGTCGTCGTTGGAGTAGTCGGAGTACCCGCTATCCGAATCGTAGGAGTCGGAATCCGAGTCATCCGTGGATGCGTAGTAGTCGCTATCGGTGCTGTCGGAATCGCCGCCGGTTGTGTCGGAGCCTTCGCTGTCGGAACCTTCGCTGTCGGTGCCACCGTCGCTGTCGTAGTCGCTGGTTGCGTCTTCGCCGTTGGCACGCGCGTTTTCGGCCGCTGCGCGCTCTTCGGATATTTCGGGCATATGGCCGCTCGTTATCTCGTCGACCGTCGAGCTGATGCCGGAAACCGGAATGACCAACTGCGTTATCTCTTCTTCAATCGAATAGCCGGCGTAGTCGAAAAACGCGCTTACGCCCTTGACCGTCTGCAGATAGGCGCCAGGGTTGGTGACGGCCGAGAGCACGGAAGAAAACTCCGTCGATCCGGACTCGTAGGCCTTCACATCGGAAAGGAAAGCTTCCAGGTAGCGGTCGTCAAGCGCGAGGTATTCGATGGTTTCGCCTTCTTCAGATGCGGTGTGCGCCGTACTTTCGAACAGAACGGCGCCCCCTTTCTTCAGGATGGGGGCGGGACTGCGCAGTCCCGTGGTGGCGTTGTCGAATTCGCGCACATGGCCGTTGAGGTCGATGTACCACAGCTTCACGTTCTCGTCGAGCACCGTAGAGCCTTCAGGCGCACCCACGGCGTCTATGATGCTCCTGTCCGTCACGGGAGGCAGTTCCGCTACGGCGGAGCTGGATGGGGCTTCGGGAACCACCTGCTCGATGGGTGCCGAAGAAGCGCTCGACTCCATGTCGCCGGCCGCTTCTTCGGCGCTGCGGTGTTCGAAGGCAAAAACCGTGCTGCCACCGGCTACGAGGGCCAAAGCCAGAGCCGCTGCCACTTGCGGTGGTCGTACGGAGAAACGCAAAGGGGTCGCAGCAGGCTTGTCTTCCATGTCTTACTGTCCTTCGGCGGTAGCGTCGGTCGTGCTGTCGGTGTTGGTCGCAACGGTCGCGTCGGTAGCCGTGGTCGCTGTGGCGTCGGTCGCCGTCGTGGCGGTCGCGTCGGTCGCCGTGGTCGCCGTGGCATCGGTCGCGGTCGTGGCTGTGGCATCGGTCGCGGTCGTGCCCGTAGCGGTGGCGTCTGTGGTCGCGGCGGCGTCGGTTGCGGTGCCGTCTTCAGTTTCAGCGTAGGTCGTCGCGTCGGTCGCGGTTGCGCTGTCCGATGCGGGGATGCCCGAAATCGGAACGATCAGATTGGTCACTTCCTGATCGACCGAAGCGTAGCCTGCGTTAGCGAAGAACGTCGAGAGCGCTTCGATGGTGCTGAGGTACGTGCTGCTGTCGGCAATCTGGGCAAGGTCGGACGTGAAGGTCGTGGAGCCGGCGTTGTAGGCTTCCACGTCTTCGACGAGCGCTTGCACGTAGCGGCCGTCGAGCATGCGGTACTCGGTGACCATGCCCTCTTCGTCGACCGTTCCCGTACCGTCTTCGAAGATGACCGAGCTGCCGGCCAAGATGACGGGAGCGGGGCTATTCACACCGTTCGATGCGTTGTCGAACGCGCGGGCGTTGCCGTTGACATCAAGGTAGTAGAGCGTGGTGTTGGTGGACACTTGCTCTGATCCCGGCAGCGCGCTCGACGACGAAGAAGACGACGATGAGCTGCTCGACGACGAAGACGAGCTCGTTGGTGTGGCTACGATGGTCGTCGGCTGACCCGAACTCGACGAGGAGACGTCAACCGTGTCCCCTGAGCCCTTGTTGCCGTTGGCGACGGCGAACAGGATGCTTGCCAGCGCCAAGAGCGCCACGCCTATGGCGATGGGGATGATGATATTGCGGTTGAAACCCTCACCGCCCGAGCGTTGGGGTTGCGTTCTGGACGAAACCGACCGGGAGCGTGGGGCGGAAGTGCGGCCCGCGCCGCGTCCGTCGGCTTGGCCTTCGGCGCGTGCATTGCGGGCATTGCGTCCGCCGCGCGCCGTTGGCGCGCCATGGGCTCCGGTTGTTGCTTGCGCACCCTGTACGCGCGGGTTGCGGCGGGTAGGTGCGGCGTCTACCGGGTCCACTTCACCGCCCGCGAGGGTGGGTGTGCTGCTGCGCTGAGCGGCTTCGCGTCCGGGAAACAGCACGATAGCGGTGGAATTGTCGTCGGTTCCAGCGGAAAGCGCTGCTTTCACTACCTGCTGTGTGGCCTGCTGAGCACCCTGGGCGCGCTCGACGATCTGAGCGATCTTGTCGCTGTCGAGCACGGTGTAGACGCCATCGGTGCACAGGAGCAGTGCGTCGTCGGGTTCGAGGTCGATTTCGTTGATTTCGGTTTTCATTACCGTGAAGCCGAGCGCCTGTTCGATCTTGTTGCGCTCGGGATGGTTCTGGGCTTCCTCTTCGGTGATCATCCCGCGGAAGAGCATGCGTCCCACCTGGGAATGGTCTTCGGTGATCTGCTTGGCATGCCCGTCGCGTATGAGGTAGGCGCGGCTGTCGCCCACGTGCCCAATCCAGGCGTGCGTGGGGCTGACGAAAGCGCCCACGAACGTGGCGCCCATGCTGCGGCCATCGTTTTGCTCGGCCGCTTCGAGGATGGAAGCGTGCGCTTTCTGGACGATTTCGTCCAAAGCGGCGGGGGCGTCCAGCTCTATCTGGTTGCCGCGCGCCATTTCCAGCAGCTGTCCTAGGTAGCGTTCCGATTCAGTGATGACGATGCCGCTGGCAACGTCTCCGCCCTGGTAGCCGCCCATGCCGTCGCTGACGACGGCGAAAGCGCTCGCATCGTTGGAAAACGACGCGAGACCGGAGAAGTCGTACGCATAGTAGTTGTCTTCGTTCGCTTCGCGCGGACCGGTAGCTGTGCACCCTGCTAAATTCACGTTTCGCTCCTCTTCACGAGTTTTGCCGGCGCCCAAGGCGCGTGCCCCAGACGCCGGATTTCAGCCGTTAGGCTGCTTTGCCTACTTTGGCATTCCTGACAAGTATAGCGATTAGACCAGCCAAAAGCGCTATTCCTGCCCCAGCAAGCAGATAGATTGAATAATCAATCCCTTCATCCTTCACACGAACCTGCGATTTGATGCCCTGAAGCTGGATGGCGAAGGCATATGCCACGTCGTCGCCACCGCTCACTTCGACGGTGTAGTCGCCCAAATCGGGGTTGGGGAGCTCGAGGGTGACAAACGAGCCTTCTTCTGCGAGTGTGTAGCGCGACGGGTCGACTTCGGCCCCGTTGCAGCGAAGCGTTAACTGGGGCACGTATCCTTTGCCCAGCACACCGATGCCCAGTGCAGCCGTGTACTGGCCCGCCGTGCCGGCCTCGAAGGTTTTTTCGGCGCCGGAGAGCTCTTCTTCGATCACGCTTACACCGAGCGAATGGTAGTAGGCGCTTAGGAAGTTCTTTTCCAGCTCGTAGACGTCGTTCGCCTGGTAGTACGTGCCACCTGTCGCTTCCGACATCTGGCGCAGGAAGCCCGCGTTGGACTCGCCGACGTCGCCGAACCCGACGGTGTCGATGTGGATGCCGGCTGCTGCAGCCTGGGCCACCGGGCCCGAGAGCATCTGCTCGTTGTTCTGGCCGACCGTCGCGGCTCCGTCGGAAAGGACCAGGATGCGTTTGTCGGCGCACACGGGCGCGGCGTTCAGCTTGCTCAGCGCCGAATCCAGGGCGACGCCGATGTTGGTTTCCGCATACGGGTTGGCGTTGATGTTCTGCACGGCTTGGCGTGCCTCGTCGTTGAACCCGCTGGTCACTTCGACGAGTTGCTCGCTGAATCCGATGACGGATGCGCTCACGGGCGCGGCGTAGGGCATGGAGTCGTAGGACTGCATGGCGCGCAGGTATTCGCGGGCGGCAACCTTTGCGCCGTCGAGCTTCGTGGTGTTGGCGGCGATGTTGTCGACCATGCTGCCGGAGAGGTCGAGCGCCATTACGCTTGACATGTGGGTGGTCGGCAGCGCGGCGCTAAACCACGTGTCGAAGAACGCGCGCACGTCGGCGCGGACTTCGGAAGACATGCTGTAGCTGTCCTGCAGGGACAGTCGCTCTGCCACCTGGGAGTCGACCGGACGTTCAGGGAAGGTCACCTTGCTCGTGAAGGGCTGCCATTGGTCGGAAAGCCCTACGGCCATGCCGATTGTCGAAGCGGATTCGACGGTTTGGGGATTGGCAGTGACGGTTTTGTTCAGCGACAGGTCGGCGACTACGCCGGCGCCGTCGGTCAGGCCGTAGCCCAGATCGCCGAACGTGCCGTAAATAACCATGGTCTTGATCGAACGGGGGAACGTGCCAGTGTTCAGCTGTGCGAGGTAGCCGCTCGCGGGGTCGAGGTCGGCGCGGGTAAGGCCTGCAGAACCGGCAATCGTGTCCCAAAGGCTTAGTTCGGGATAGGTGCTCATCAGGCTGTAGCCGTTGTTCGGAGTGCCGGCGAGCACGACGCCCACCACGTCGGCGCGGGAGCTCTGCTTGGTCGTGGAGAGGTCTTCCAGGTAGGTGCGCACGGACAGGCCCGGGGCGCCGAAGGCCACAATCAGCGTCTTCGGCTGCGCGCCGGATTCGCGAATCCGGTCAAGCGCCCATACCACGTCTTCCGAAGCGACGGGGACACCTGGGTCGGGGCTTCCCAAAACGAAGGTGGCCGGGATTACGTCGCCGCCGCCCGTTTCGTTCCACCAGGCGGGATTCATGCTGGTCAGCAGCTTCAAGGCGCCTGAGGTCCCCACTTCTATCGGCTCTTCGTCAAGCCAGCGTTGCGTGGTGTGGATGTAGTCTCCAAGCCCTGCGTCGATGACGAGCACGCTGGGGACTTGCTCCGCCGCCCAGGCGGCGGGGGCTATGGCTAGCCAGATAGCGCATGCAGCGATTATCACGGCAATCGCGTCGATGGTGCGGTGCCCCAGGATGTGGGGCGCCGCATTGCGTGTTGCTTTCATGGTCGGATCCGTCCTAGCGGGCTGCACCAAAGACGAGGGTGGTGTCGCCGATTTTGATGGTGTCGCCGTTGGACAGCGGTTGCTGGCCGGTCAGGCGCTGGCCGTTGATGTAGGTGCCGTTCACGCTACCCATGTCGAGGGCGGACCAGCCGTTGGGCGTGTAGGACAGCTTCACGTGCTCGCGGGAAACCTTGCCGTCGTCGAGGACGATGTAGCACTTCACGTCGCGGCCGATGACGACGTCATTGGCGGGCAGGTCGTAGGTGTTGCCGCGGTTGTCGCCAGATTGCACGGTCAGCGTGTCGCCGGTCTTGGGGACGTCGATGATGGTGGCTGCCTGCGGCTTGCGGTCGATGATGGTGGCGTTGGAGGGCGCGGGCTTAGGTGCTGCTGCGGCTGCTGCGCTTGCAGCGGACGCGCTGGCTGCGGCGGCGTTTGCGGCTGCGGCATTGCGTTTTGCGTCCTCTACCTTGTTTTCCAGACTGTCCATCTTGGAGTTGAACGCCTGCACGAATTCGGTGGAAGGCTTGGAGCGCTGGACCGAGCTGGCGTAGATGACCATGGCGATGATAGCCAGCAGCAGGCCGGCGAGGGCGACCATGGCGACGATGGGACCGTAGCCCTTCACGAGCCAATGGATGTTGTAGGGGATGCTCATCGTGGTTTCGATGTCATCGAGGCGCAGCACGTGCGATGTGTCGATGTTGCCTGTGTGACGGAAGATGAATGCGGGGATGATTGCGAACAAGCCCACCATCGAAAGGATGCGGGGGATAAGGGCTTTCTGATCCTTTTTCTTGGTGATCGAATCGTAGAAGATCCAGATGAGCACTGCTGCTGCGACGAAGAGGAAGATGTACATGCCCCAATTGAAGAGCCATTCGTACTGTTGGATTTCTGCCCAACGGTCGTCCACCCAAGTGGAATTGTAGGGAAGTTCGATGTAAGTTTGTCCGCCGTTCATTGTTCTCTCCTTTACCAACGACGTTTGCGCTATTACGTAGCCGCGATGTGCCTGTGGGTCGCTAGCCATTTCCCTTACAATCAGGCAGTTCCTTGGCTTGATAAGGATAGTAGCCTATTTGGTTGGGTATGAGAATACGATTTGTTGCACAACATTTGCCAACGCCCTCCCACGCGCTCCCCGTGCCAACGGGGTCAGGCTTAATGTCTCATCGTCGTGCCAACGGGGTCAGGCTTAATGTCTCATCGTCGTGCGGGCCTTTGACAACCGGCGCATTGTTGTTGTCACGTCTGCATGATCCCTCCATTGACGCATGCGACCGTGGCTAGCGGCAAAACATCACGATTAACGCAGCCGGGGCAGACTGTTGCCCGGAGATACATCTCTTTGGTACGGAAGTTGCTCCATTAATGGAGGAGGCGCGGCCCGCAGCTTGCCGCCTATAGCCTGCAACTTGCCGCCCATGCATGAGAGAACGGGGTAGGCAGCTTGTTCCATTTGGTGCAACGCAAATGCACCGTTGCCAAAATGCCGTTTGTTGCAAGATCGAGGCGCTTCTGTGCACCAAATGGCGCCTCGTGCACGAGATGCACCGCATCGCAGCTGCTCTAGCAAATCTGCCATCTGGGCTTTTGCGGACGACGCAGTTTGTGGACGCCGTTTTCGGCCCTCATAGATACGTATTGTCGGTGCACGAGACGCCATTTGGTGCACAGAAGCGCCTCGATCTTGCAACAAAGGCCGAAATGAGGGAAAACATCCAAGCAGCGGCCGTGGACGCGCGGATCATTTGTACTTATGTTTCCGCCTGGCCTCTGACTTCGGCCCGTTTGCATTCCTTGGCTTTCTGCTATGCAAACGAACGCCCGCGGTGGGCGGGCGTTCTGGGTGGTCGGGAATCATTAGCCGTTTGCGTTAGGCTTCGGTTGTCGTGTCCGTGGCAGCGTTCGTGTCCGTGTTCGTGTTCGTATCAGTATTGGTGTCCGTGTTCGTGTTCGTATCAGTATTGGTGTCCGTATTCGTAT
>CAMORQ010000100.1 GCA_946623915.1 uncultured Coriobacteriaceae bacterium
CCGATGCCCTGTGCATCAACCTGGGCTGCGGGTTCGACGACAAGTTCAGCCAGGTGGACAACGGGCGGATCGAGTGGTTCGACGTGGACCTGCCCGACCAGATCGCCGTGCGGCGCAAGGTCTACGAGGACCGCCCTCGCTGCACGATGCTCGACGGCGACGCGCTCGACGGTGCCTGGACGGAACAGCTGCCAAAGGACCGTTCGGCCACCGTCGTGGTGATGGAGGGCGTGTTGGAGTACTTCACCAAAGAGCAGACGGCCGCCTGCCTGCGCATGCTGTGCGACTCGTTCGAGCACGGCTGGCTCGTCGCCGAGATGAACTCGATGTTCATGGTGAGACATTCGAAGCAGCATGACGCCATCAAGAACACCAACGCCACCTTCAAGTGGGGCACCGACTCCGGCGAGGAGTTCGTCGAGCTCGAGCCGCGCCTGCAGCTCGTCGACGAGCGCAGCTACAACGTGGAGATGCGCAAGCACACCCTGCGCGGCCGTTTGTTTGCCGCCACCGTCGGCAAGAACGTGAACAACCGCATCGCCGTGTTCGCCTGGTAGCGTAACGCGAGCCGCGCCCGCGTTACGCGCTGCTTGAACTCAAAGAGCTCAAAGGGGGTATCCCTCTTCGGGTTCCCTTTGGATGGCGCAAGCATGTTGTGGGTTGTTTCAGGCGCGGCAATTCCTCGTTCAAAACTGAATGCTAAAAGGGACATTTTTGCTATTCGGGTAAAGAAACACGAATTTCAAATCGGTATTATTCCAAATAGTATTCCTAGGTTAATTTTGGACAACGCACGATAGGATTCTGACACATGGACAAAGAATCAACGCGGCTCAACGGTAAGGACCTCATCAACGTAGGTATCTTCACGGCCATTATCTCGGTCATGATGATCCTCATCTCGTTCATCGGGTTCATCCCATACCTGATGCCCACCTACTGCATCTTCATGCCCCTTCTCATCGGCATTCCGTGGATGCTGTTCGCCACGAAGGTGAACAAGTTCGGCATGGTGCTGATCATGGGCATCTTGCTCGGCATCGTGCTGATGCTGACCGGCATGGGCTGGTACGCCATGCCGCTGTGCATCGTGGTGAGCCTGATTGCCGAATTCATCATGAAGAGCGGCGACTACAAAAGCGCCAAGAAGGACATCCTGGCCCATGGCATCTTCAGCCTCTGGGTGTTCGGCAGCTACATCCCCATCTTCCTGACCGCCGAACAGTACTGGGCCGACCGCGGCTCGTACGGCGAAGAGTACATCGCAACTGCCATGAGCATCTTCCAGCCCTGGCTTGCTCCCATCATGATCGTTGCCTGCTTCGTCTTCGGCGTGATCGGCGCTTGGATCGGCCTGAAGGTGATGAAGAAGCACTTCGTCAAAGCGGGCATCGTGTAATGTCGGGTATCGGGTTCGGATTCGCTGAAGGGCGCAAAGCCGACGGGTCTGGAGCTCGCCGTGCGCTGCTCGACCCGCGTACGAAGATCGCGCTGCTGGTCACCATGCCGACGGTTCTGCTAAGCGGAGCCGGCGGGTCGCACACGGCACCTCTTGCCATAGTGTTTGCGCTGGTAGCAGCCGCGTTACTGCTTAGCTGCGGAAACATTGCGACTGCGGTGTTCGGCATTCTTGCAGTGGCGTTCACGCAAGCCTTGTGGACATTGCTCGCCCCCCTTGCATCGGGGGGCGCGTACATGTCGCTCTACCTTATGCACGGGATCATGGTCCACCTTATCCCGTGCATGCTTATGGCGGCCTATGCGGTTTCGACCACAACGGTCAGCGAGTTCATACTTGGCATGGAGAAGCTGCATGTGCCGCCGCTGATCACCATTCCCCTTTCGGTGATGTTCCGGTTCTTTCCCACGGTCATCGAAGAAGCTACGTCGGTCAACGACGCCATGCGCATGCGCGATATCCGCCTTGGAGGACGCAACGTGGGCAAGATGGTGGAGTACCGTCTCGTTCCCATCATGATGTCGTCGCTGCGCATCGGCGAAGAGCTGTCGGCGGCATCCCTGACACGCGGTCTCGGCGCTCCGACCAAGCGCACCAGCATTTGCGAAATCGGTTTCCGCGCTCAGGACATCGTGGTGCTGACGATTTGCGCATTCGCCCTTGTTGCCGTATTCGCGATCATGTTTGGCCTGGTCTCATGATAGAGCTGAAAAACATCAACTTCGTCTACGGCTCCGAAAGCGCCGAGCTTATCGCGAGCATGGACAAGAGCGCTGCTGCGCAGGACCCTGCCGCAGACGCTGCAACCACGCTGGATGCGGGACTGCAGGACGAGCAGGCGGCACCCAAGGCGCTGCGCGGCGATTCGAGCGATGCCGACGGCCGTTTGCACGACGTGAACCTGAGCATCGAAGACGGTCAGTTCGTGCTTATCACCGGACCGTCAGGGTGCGGTAAGAGCACGGTATTGCGCCTGATAAACGGCCTTATCCCGCACTATTACCCCGGAACGCTCAATGGCGAGGTCAAAATAGACGGCGTCGACATCGCCTCTCAAGAGCTCTACGAAACGGGTTTGAAAGTTGGAACCGTGTTCCAGAACCCGCGCAGCCAGTTCTTCAACGTCGACACCGACAGCGAGCTGGCGTTTGCTTGTGAGAACAGGGGCATGGACCCGGGCGTCATCCTGGACAGGATGTCCGCGACTGTCGAGCGCTTCGACATCGAGAGCCTCATGGGGCGCAGCATCTTCCGGTTGTCCGGCGGCGAAAAGCAGAAGATTGCCTGCGCATCCATCGACGTGGGCGACCCGCGCATTGTTCTTCTGGACGAGCCGTCGGCGAACCTCGACTTCGACGCGACCATGCGCCTGCGCGAGCTTATTCGCCTTTGGAAAGAGCAGGGGCGCACGATCGTGGCAGCCGAGCATCGGATCTCGTACCTATGGGACCTTATCGACCGTGCCGTGATTATGTCGTCGGGACGCATCGTGGCAGACCTCGACACTCCCGAGTCGCGCCAGCTCTCCGATGCGCAGCTCGCCGAACTGGGCTTGCGCACAACCACGCCCGAGTCTCCAAGCGAAGTCGAGCTGCCTGCCGTTGGAAGCGACGACGCGGCGCTTACGCTCAACGATTTCCGTTTCTCGTACCGTACGGGCCTGTTCGCACGCGAGAAGGAAAGGCGGAGCAAAACGGCGGAGCCGACCATAGATTTCAGCGGAACGCGCATCGCGATGGGCAAGGTAACCGCCATCGTGGGCCCAAACGGATCGGGCAAGACAACGCTGCTCAACTGCCTTTGCGGCCTCGAGCGACGGTGCAAGGGCACGATCGACCTGAACGGCGAGGCCTGCGACCGTCGCGCATTGCGGGGCAAGGTGTTCATGGTCATGCAGGACGTCAACCACCAGTTGTTCACGGAAAGCGCGCTGGAAGAGGTCCGCATCTCCATGGAGACGAATGGCGAACAAGCCGACGATGACGCGCTGCACCACATCCTTGCGCAGGTCGATCTGGACGCATTCGCCGACAGGCATCCCATGTCGCTTTCGGGCGGGCAGAAGCAGCGTCTGGCCGTCGCGTGCGCATTGGCCTCTGGCAGCGATATCCTGCTGTTCGACGAGCCCACGAGTGGACTGGATTACCGCCACATGCAGCAAACGGCCGATCTGATGAAGGGCCTGAGGGAAATGGGGAAGACCCTCGTGGTCGTCACTCACGACAGCGAGTTCATCCGCAGTTGCTGCGATTGCACGTTGGCCATCAAGAACGGGAGGCCAGCATGACGTCCGCGGATAACTGGCGGCTACCGGAATCGGAACATGACCCCCAAAATCGGAGAAGCGTGCTTTCGTTCGATGATGGCAACGGGGGAAATCCGGGGTCCCTTATCACGTACTACCTGACACCTCATTTGGTGGTGCACGACATAAACATCCACTCGCAACGCGTGCCGAGTTTCATGGAGGTCGAGCTGGAGGGCAAGCCGCCCCTGAAGGTCAACTACTGCTTCGAGGGGCGTTGCGAACTGACCGTCTGCACGGGCGAGTACATCTACCAAGAGGGCAGGGAGGCCTCGATCGACACGGGTCAGGCGCGTTCGGCCTTCTTCTTCCCATCCGAGCGGTACTCGGGCGTGGAAATCGTTGCCTCCGCCGAATGCGTGTGCGAGCTTTCGTCCAACGTGCTCGGTTGCGAGACATCCGTGCTCTCATCTTTGTACGACCGCTGCTCCTCGCGCGAGTATCCCCTTATCGCGGTCGCTGACGACGAAATAGCCGACGCTGCCAAGCGCATATCCCAGGCGGCAAAAGCCAGCTCGGGCATCGACCTCGTCGCAGCGTACGTGCTGGAGTTCCTGCTTCTGCTGGATAGGCATTCGTTCCAAGACGGGCTGCGAAAGCGCAGTTATTGCACGGCGTCGCAAAAGGAGATCGCTCAGCGTGCCCACGACGACGTCAGCGCCGATCTTTCGAAGCGCGTGAGCGTTCGGGACCTCGCCGAGCGCTATGGCGTCAGCGAGACGAGCGTCAAGAATTATTTCCGCAACGTCTACGGCATTGGCATCGTCGAGTACCAGAAGGACCTTCGCCTGCGAACGGCCGCCGACATGTTGCGGGATTCAAACAAGAAGGTGGTCGAAATCGCCCTTGCCGTCGGATATGCCAGCCAGTCGAAGTTCATCACCGCATTCAAGGAACGATTCGGCAAGACGCCTCTCGAACATCGGAGGACCAGCCGCATGCAAGTGGGGAATTGACGCAGCGGCGCAAGAAAGGCCGCACGGCGCATGGAGCGCAGGTTGACCAGCGTATACATATAAGTTAGATTACACTTACTTTATGGTTTAAGCACGCGCTTTGATACGGGCGCGAAACGTTCGAAGAAGGACAGGAAGTTATGGCCGAAAAGAAACAGAGCGATCTGGGCGAGCTTCTGCGCTACGCGGGAAATCGCCGTGGATTGACCTTTACCGGGTTGGGGCTATCCGCGATATCGATGTTGCTTGGCATGGTGCCCTACATTTGCATCTGGCTGGCGGTGCGCGACCTGGTCGCCGTCGCCCCCGATTGGAGCGCGGCAATCGCCATCGCCGATTACGGTTGGATGGCGTTCGCGTTCGCGGTGGCGGGCATCCTGGTGTACTTCGCGGCGCTCATGTGCACGCATTTGGCGGCGTTTCGCACGGCGTCCAACATCCGAAAGCAAGGCATGGCCCATTTGATGAACACGCCGCTCGGCTACTTCGACAGCAACGCCAGCGGCCTGATCCGCAACCGGTTGGACGGCGCTTCTGCCGAAACCGAGACGCTGCTCGCGCACAACCTGGCCGACATCGTGGGCACCGTGACGATGTTCGTGGCCATGATCGTGCTCATGTTCGTGTTCGACTGGCGCATGGGTGCCGCCTGCCTGGTTGCCGCCGTCATCTCGGTTGCGTCGATGTTCGCCATGATGGGCGGCAAGAACGCCAAGCTGATGGAAGAGTACCAGGCCGCCCAGGACCGCATGAGCAAGGCCGGAACGGAATACGTGCGCGGCATCCCCGTGGTGAAGGTGTTCCAGCAGACCGTTTACTCGTTCAAGGCCTTCAAGGAGGCCATCGACGATTACAGCGCGAAAGCCGGCTATTACCAAGGCGATGTGTGCAGGGTGCCGCAGTCGATCAACCTCACTTTCACCGAAGGGGCGTTCGTCTTCCTGGTTCCCGTCGTGCTGTTCCTGGCGCCGGGAGCCCTTGAGTCCGGCGATTTCGCGGGTTTCGTGACCAACTTCGCCTTCTATGCGGTGTTCTCGGCCATCATCTCGACGGCGCTGGCCAAGATCATGTTCGCGGCAAGCGGCATGATGCTCGCCAGCACGGCGCTCGGGCGCATCCGCCAGGTTATGGGCGCGCCCGTGCTCGAAGTGGCGCAGAATCCCGAGGTGCCGCACGGCAACAGCATCGAGTTCAAGGACGTCAGCTTCACCTACGAAGGTGCTGCCGAGCCCGCGCTGAGCCATGTCTCGTTCACGGTCGAGCCTGGCCAGACCGTGGCCCTCGTCGGTCCGAGCGGCGGCGGCAAGACAACCGCCGCAAGCCTTATCCCGCGTTTCTGGGACACCACGGAAGGAACGGTCGAAGTGGGCGGCGTCGACGTTCGCAACATCGACCCGCACGTGCTGATGGACCAGGTGGCTTTCGTGTTCCAGAACAACCGGCTGTTCAAGACGACGATTCTGGAAAACGTCCGCGCCGCACGCCCCGAAGCCACGCGCGAGGAAGTGGAAGCGGCACTTGCCGCGGCGCAGTGCGGCGACATCATCGCCAAGCTGCCGCAGGGCATCGACACGGTGATCGGCACGGAAGGCACCTACCTTTCCGGTGGCGAGCAGCAGCGCGTTGCCCTGGCCCGCGCCATCCTTAAGGACGCGCCCATCGTGGTGCTGGACGAAGCGACGGCTTTCGCCGATCCCGAGAACGAGGCGCTCATCCAGAAGGCCTTTGCAAAGCTCACGCAAAACCGCACCGTCATCATGATCGCCCATCGCCTGTCCACGGTGGTCGGGGCCGACAAGATAATCGTGCTCGACCGCGGCTGCGCGGTTGAAGAGGGAACGCACGATGCGCTGGTAGCTGCCGGCGGCCTGTACTCCCGCATGTGGGCCGACTACAACAAGGCCGTTCAATGGCGAATCTCGACTGAGGGAGAGGAGGCTTAGCATGTTGTTCGGTAAGAAGTTCCAAAGGAAATTCGCGCTCTCGGACCAAGGCGTCGCCAACGTGAAGAAGGGCACATTGTGGACTGTGATCGTGAACCTGGTGGTCATGGGCGGCATGGGCATCCTTTACCTGCTCATGATGCAGTTCATGGACACGCTTGTCGACGGTGCGCCCCTGCCGGGCATCCTGATGTTCAGCCTCGGCGTGCTCGCGTTCGTCGTCCTCTCGTTCATAACGCACCTCCAGCAGTACCACACGACTTACGGCCTGGTCTACGAAGAGGTGAAGACCATGCGCGTGGGGCTGGCCGAACGTCTGCGCAAACTGCCCTTGAGCTTCTTCGGCAAGCGCGACCTGGCCGACCTGACCGAAACCGTCATGGGCGACGTGAACCGCATGGAGCACGT
>CAMORQ010000101.1 GCA_946623915.1 uncultured Coriobacteriaceae bacterium
GTGTCGGGCGGCATCCACATGGACGGCTTCGCCGACGTGATCGATGCACAGACCAGCCACGCCGCTCCCGAGCGCAAGCGCGAAATTCTGAAGGACCCGCATACAGGGGCATTCGCCATCATCGGTGTCGCGTGCTACTTGGTCGCGTATTTCGCGTTCGCTTCCGAAGTTGGCACGGCATGCTTGCCGTTGCTCATGTGCGCTCCCGTGCTCAGCCGCACGCTCAGCGGGTTTGCCGTTGTCACGTTCAAGACGCCAGGGAAAAGCGGCATGTACGCTGCAGAGCGTAATTCGGCAAGCCGGGGCGTGGTGCGCGGTGTGCTCGTGGCCCTCTTTGTCGTTGTGACGGCAGCGATGGTGTGGGTGAACCCCATCCTCGGAGGATGCTCCGCTGCAGGCGCGGCAATTACGCTTGCATGCGTGAAGCGTTTTGCGGACCGGCAGTTCGGCGGCATGAGCGGAGATTTGTCCGGGTTCTTTTTGCAGGTGGCCGAACTGGTCATGCTGATTGTGGTGGTTGTGGGCTCGAAGCTCATGGGACTGTAGACGTAGGTGCGAAAGCACGGAATGGAGAACCGATGATCCTCGTTGTGGGCGGCATAGCTAGTGGGAAGCATACGTATGCGGAAAGCCTTGGATACGCTGCCGAGGATTTCGACGAAGGAGTTCTCGCAGACGGCAAGGTGCTCTATGCCCTAGAGGAGCTTCTTCGCGATGGAGGGCTGTCCGAAGACGCGTTTGCGGCGGTGTGCGCTAAGGATGTCGTGATCTGCTGCGAGGTCGGTTCGGGAGTGGTGCCGCTCGACAAGGGCGAGCGCGCATGGCGTGAGTTGGTCGGGCGCACCGTCGGGCGCCTATCCGAGCGCGCCGACCAGGTTGTGCGCATGGTGTGCGGGATACCGACTACACTGAAATAGGTTTGGCGCTGCGACAAAGGGAGGCCCCATGAAGCCAAGCGAGAGATTCTACGAGTTGGCGATGCCGGTGTGGGAAACCTACTTCACGCATCCGTTCGTTGCGGGCATAGGGGATGGAACCTTAGACCCCGACAAGTTCCGCTACTACATGATTCAAGATCATAAATACCTGATGCAGTACGCGAAAGTGTTTGCCATCGGCGTGCTGAAATCGGTCGACGAAGCGGACATGCGCACGTTCAGCGGCCTGATATCTGCCACGCTCGACACGGAAAACGCGGTTCACCAGGCATATCTGGCGGAGCTGGGCGTCACCCGCACCATGATTGACGAGACGCCTATGGCGCTGAACAATACGTCGTACACCGACTATATGATCGCCCAGGCCACCAAAGGCGGCTTGCCCGAAATTGCTGTGGCGGTGCTTGCCTGTTCGTGGAGCTACAAGGTTATCGGCGACTATCTGGAAACGGTGCCCGGCTACCACGACCACCCGTTCTATGCGCGTTGGATCGATATGTACACGTCGGAGGGCTATCGCGCCGCCAACGACGATATGATCGCGCTCGTCGACAGGTTCTGCGCGGGTCTTCCCGAAGAGCATCTGCTCCGTTTGGATAAAGTGCTACTCGACTGCAGCTACTACGAGTATCAGTTCTGGGACATGGCGTATTCGATGGGCACGAGCTACACGCCGACGTTTTCCTAGTGCAGCGGCTCCAAGAACGCGCGGTGAAGCGCTTCATAGGCGGGACGCTCGCCCGATAAATCGGATTTGAACAGGCACACGGTGTCCACAGTGCCCTGCGCGACGGTGGGCATGGGGAGTTCCCCTGTGGAAACGTCTGCATTGCGCATCAACGTCACATGGGGCAAGAACCCCTTGTTGTCGAAAGGGATGCCTTCGCGCTTCAATCTTGCACGGACGCTTTCGGCAAGCGCGGCAAAAGGTGCCTTGTCGGCAAATCCCTGCCAGAGGGCTGCTTTGCGCATGCGCCCGAAATATCCTAGCTCACCCAGGCGCGCATCGAAAGGCGCGTGTGCCGAGCAGGCAACGTCAAGCATGCGCGACAAGTCACCAATACGCCAAGGGTCGATGTCTCCAAGAAACGCCAGCGTGACATGAAAGAGGTCGTGTCCCACGTAACGTCCCGATACGCATTGCCTAAGCGCCGCCTGCGTTTCGGCAAGCGCTTCGACCAGCCCTTCGGGCAACTCTGCTGCGATGAACATCCTCATGGTCCATCCATTGTAGCGCGTGGGGGATAAGATGCGAGCGCTTGTTCGGACTCATTTTGAGTGCGACAGGTCAGTTGTGTTGAGGGTGTGCGAGCGTCTCTCGGCGCTATCGGAGTTGAAGGGGTTCGGGCCCACAAGCATCTCATAACCCGCTACCGCCACGTTGTACAAGTCAGAACGGGCGTCGGTGGGGTGTCCCTGTATTTACTCGGGGCTCATGTAACCAAGAGGCGTCGACTCGGCTGGGCTGACACATGTGGCAATCGCATTGTCTGTGTCTATTTCCATAATACGGAAATCAACCAACTTCACGCGACTGCGTTCGCCGATGAAATTATTCTCTGGCGCGATGCGTCCGTGCACGATGCCGTTCTCGTGCGCGTAACCGACCGCATCGAGCGGCTGATTTAGAGCGTCAAACACCTTGCAAGGCATAAGCGGAGCGCTTTCAAGCAGCGTTTCAAGCGTTACGCTGTCCATTAGCTCCATGGCAATGGCTGGTCGTCCATCGTAGATGTCGGCAGCATAAACATATGCGCCCTGCGCTGGACGACCTGGGCGAGTTGTAGTGCGCGAAGTCGGGCGCGAACTCACCCAGCGCGTAGCTGGTCGCACCCGATGTTGTTGGCGTTCCTGCGCATCGCGCAGGAACGCTGCGATGCTGCCCAATGCCTTCACGGCCTCCTCGTACGGCATGTCCTCGTAGAGCAAATCCGCAGTCACGCCAACGTAGTCGTCGCGATAGGCACCTGTTGCCACCAGTTCGTCGAGTACGTCTGCCACAACCACGGAATCCTCGGCAGAAAGGCAGCTCGGCTTCCCCTTGCGCTGCTCCTTGACCTGACCAAACAGCGAAGTAAGGGGGTCGTCGAGGGAGATGCGGCCCTGCAGCTTGCGCAGGTCGTAGATGTGCCGAGAATGTCTGCGCAGCGGTTCTTTGGCCAAGTAGTAGTCGCACAGCGCGAACACCTTGTCGCAGAAAGTACGCTCCATCGAGCTGGCGTTCACCTCGAAAGCGCTAAGATTGCATTCTTCGACGACATCGTACATGCCTTCGGTCGCATACTTCTCGGCTATCCCCAGATCTACGTCCTCGGAGAAGCGCTTGATCGCCTTGTGGCACTTGGAGAGGCATGTGCCGCCCTTGAACACAAGGCCGGGTTGTGCTTGACGACCTCGCGCAACACCACCATGGCGTAATAGTCTTTCTCGATGTATGGCTCCGCGCGGTTGTAGTGGGCTGCAGTCGCCGACACGAGTTGCCGCAGCTCCACAGGATTATCATGCAAATACATCTCTCGCCTCGCATTCGATGAACCTCTTGGAGGTCTTGGCAGGATAGCAGGCGGCTAACTCGTAAACCTTGGCCCGTCCCGCCCTGTCCGCGAGCTCGCGCAACGACTCGAGGGCTCGCCCGTCCATCTGGTCCACGGGCTCCTGCGTCACCGGGTCCAAGAAGCGCAGCGCGTCCACGTTGTCGTCCGTGACCGTTGCGCACGGGCGCCGCAGGCGGATCTTGCGCCAGCCGCCGAAAGGCGCGGCATCCCTCACGCGCGTCGTTTCGCGGTTGGTGGCGACCTCAAGGACGGCGGGAACCTGCTCGGTCAAACCTGCCTCGTTGGCGAGCGTCGCCCCGGTGATGTAGCCTATAGCGCCGTCTTCATCCTGGAGCCATTTGCACCGCACGACGGACATGGCGGGAAGCGCGGACGTGCCGAAGCGCGTCTGCTCCGGCACGTAGTAGACGCCGCGCCCGTAGCGCACGAGTTCGCCCGAGTCGACCGCGGCCTCGATCTTCTTGTACGCGGTTTGGCGCGAGATGCCAGGAAGGAGGGCGAGGATGTCCTCTGCCAGCACGGGCTCGTTCGCCCCGAAGCGCCCTTTCACCATGTTCGCCAATTCGTTCATGGCCCAATCGTATCCTCGATTTGGTTGGTTGATAAGTTTCTACACTATTCGTAGCAGTTTGCTTACTGCCCGTATGCGCCTTCTCCTCGCAGCCATCCGACCTCCAAGGCCTGGCCCGACTCCCTTGCCTTCCTTCCATCCCGCGCATCTTACGAGCAGAGCCGCAACACATGCGCAAGGGCGCGAAAAACTTTTCGGCATACAGCTGGTAGCCGCGCCCTCATTGTTCCTTGACTACGCAGAGGCAATGCGGTCAATAAGTCCATTGGTCCAATCAACCGCCTGCGCCACATCTTCGAGCAAGTCGAGTTCGCCGTCTTCGATGATGTTTTGATATGCTCCCGCCCATCCCTCGTGCTCAGTGATGGTGGGGGGCCAGGTTTGCTGCCTGCGGTATTCGAAGAGCCTTTCGCACGTTTCGCGCGTTCTCCTCCAGTCGATGTCCCCATATTTGACGATGATCTGCAGGTCCGCAAGGTCGTGCACCCGCGTGCTGCCTGCTTCGCTTGCGCCATGCAGCTTCTGGGCAATCTGGAAGTGGAGCGGCATGAGCGCTATGGGCTTGGGGTCGGGAAAACCAAGCAAACGGAACATCTCGACGATGTCAGGCGCGATGTAAAACTCAGGCTCGTCCGCATCACCTATCTCGTCGTGCCCTACTTCCATGGGAACGGTAATCCACGGCTTGTTGTTGTAGCTTAGTTTTATGTCGTAAGGCTGCATGACGTATTGCTGCGGCACGTCTTTCGGCGTTGCCGGCGGAAGGGGCACGATACGGCCGGCGAACCCATTCCAGCCTTGGGCGAGGCGCCCGTCGAGCTCGGCAATGAACGCATCGATGTCTTTAGCCCTAGCCGTGTCGAGGTCGCTGCTGAAGCGCGTGACGGCGAAGCCAAAGCGCACTTTCATCGCGCTTCCTCCCTTGACTACTCCACCGGGCAGCATCTGCCCTACGATGACGTTCGCCATGATGCGCTTCGCGCGCAAGCCCTGTTCGCGGTCTTTGTAGAGCCGCTCAATCGTCATGTCGAGGTTTCTCCTGCTATTGGGTGCCTTCGAGCTCATCGAATACCTCCTGCAGCTTCTCGTATTCGCCTAAGGCAAGTAGTCGCTGACGGCGTGCTTCGCGTGCGGCGTCGACAAGGCGCTCGCGCATGATGCTGTTCCTGCTTGCGAGGATGGCATCGGATACGCTTTGCGCCGGGATTCCTTCATCGTAGACTACGGTAGTGGGCTCTTTCGGCCTGACTACCCGGACCCATGAGGGCAGTTTCTTGCGCACGCGTTCGCTTGTTGCCACCTGGATGCGGGAGGGGTTCGCAAAGGCGAGGTTGTGCATGGACAGGACCGCATCTCCGTAGAGGTAGGCGCCGCGCCCCACTTGGGCGACGGCCTCGGCGAAGCGGTCGTAGTCGGTGGGGACGTAGCGGGTGAGCTTGTAAAGGCCGTGCCCAAGCTTCTCGAGCCTGCCGTCTTTCACATAGCGAGCGAGCTCAACTCCTATAACGCCGGCTTCTTTCGCCTGCGCAGTCGTGACCAGTCCGTAGTTGTCTGCCGCGATCTCGTATATTTCGTCAAAATGTGTCATATCAAAAGGTTAACAGATTTATTAGTGTTTTGACAATCCTGATAACTACGCTTACGGTATATAGCAGCCTATGCTTGCGGTAGAGCGAATGCTAATAACTCATGGTTGCGGCAGAACGCAAGCAAGGCCGCTTTTGGGCAGTTTTCGAAGCGGCGTTTAACGACATGACAGAAGGCGACACGATACATCACTAGTACTCCTAGCAGGCGTCTCTTGATGGCGCTGGTATCGCTGGGGGACATTGGACGCCACTGGTCTATCTTTCTTAGCCACCCAAATAAGGCCAGCAACTTGGTTCCTTGATAGGTCCGTGCACAACATGCTCGGGAAGCATTCTCCTTAACGCATCGATTCCTTTAACGCCGGAAGCGACAAGACTTTTGTATCGGTCTTCCTGGATAGTTTCCAGCACAATCTCATCTTCGGCTATCAGGCTTGGTCCCCAATAGTTATAGAAGGTGGACACATCTAGGTATCCGACCGGTGGCCTGACGCTGCCAGGTTTCACCAGATCTCCGACCCAATCGGTCTTACACGATTTGTCTTTCGGTTAAAAATTACGGAGAGGAAGGAGGTGTCCGCAGTATTCCACTGTATGTCGTATGGCTCGTAGGACAGCAGGCGGATTCCCGCTAGTTGCGATTACAAACATACGGCATCTTGTGGAATTCGCCCGTCACCTCAATGCGATGGTTTTGCCGTGCGGCGCCCGCGCAGCTACAGTTTTTGTCGATAAAGGCACCTTTTTTGTACATGCTCTGTTACGGCGTGACTGCAAGGCTACTCTTTACCCATACGTATAAGCGTAAGCAACCTATAACGTAAAGGATTGCGTAGCGTGCGGCTGTGCGAAGTCAAAAAAGGGGTCCGCTATGAGAAACAAGCCGACGAAGTTTGTTGATGCGAAGTGGTTTCGTACAGCGCTCGTTTTCATTCTGACATTCACGCTGTGTCTGCCCGCGACACCAGCGTTCGCTGCGGAAGAGGATGCGACAGGTAGTTCGGATGCACCCGTGCTGTCACTTGGAGGTGATGGTGTGGCAGATGGCGGGGCGTCTGAGCGGGCCGTTCCCGCTGTGCCTAGCGTTGGCGCATCTGCTTCGTTAGGCGCCTTTCAGGTTTCTGTGACTGGCGCTAACTCCGCCGCGATCAAGGCCGACGGCACGCTGTGGACGTGGGGGTATAACGAATACGGCCAGATTGGAGACGGCACGACCGCCGACCGCCATGAGCCGACCAAGGTCATGTCCGGCGTCGCCCAGGTCGCTCTCGGGGACGACTATACCGCCGCCCTCAAGACCGACGGCACGCTGTGGACGTGGGGGGGCTAACTGGTGCGGCGAGCTCGGCGATGGCACAACCGCCGACCGCCATGAGCCGACCAAGGTCATGTCCGGCGTCGCCCAGGTCGCTC
>CAMORQ010000102.1 GCA_946623915.1 uncultured Coriobacteriaceae bacterium
CGCGCATCAGCTCGAGGTTGGCCGCATCCACCGTAAGCGAGACGCGTTCCACGAGTGGATCGACGCGCGGCATGGTGTTCTCGATTTCCTTGGTGATGTTTTCGACATGCTCGAGTGTGGGCTGAAGGTCGTCAATCGTCTTGCGCGCGACCTTGAGCGTGTTAATGAGCTCGACGATGAACCAGATGAGCGCAACGCCCACGAGGATGAAAACAATCGGCAGAAGTATGTTCAGAACAGACACCGCGTCCATAGGTATGCTCCCTTCGAAAAACCTCTTGATAACTAAGGGATTCTACCACTTCGACTAGGTATTTCTATCGCGGGATGCGGCATTTTCACGATAGCCCTCCCAACCGCGTTCGCTTGGGTGGTAGAAACAGCCGCGTTCCAAACCATCGGGCAGGTAGCGCTGCTCCACCCAACCGGATGGGTAATCGTGGGGGTAGAGGTAGTCCCCGTAGTTTTCCGAACCAGGGCGATGCCTGTCGCGCAGATGGTCGGGAACATCTCGCTTGGGGCCGTTGCGCACCTCGGAAAGCGCCGCGTCGATCCCCGCTTCGGCCGCGTTGCTCTTTGGCGCCAGGGCAAGGTAGGTAGCCGCTTGCGCCAAATTGATCCGGCATTCGGGGTATCCAATGACCTCGGCGGACCTGAAAGCGGCCTCTGCGATAAGAAGCGCCATCGGGTCGGCGTTGCCGATGTCTTCGCTAGCCAAGATGAACATGCGACGCGCGATGAACTTCGGGTCCTCCCCGCCGTCGATCATGCGCGCAAGCCAATACAAGGCCGCATCCGGATCGGAGCCCCTCATGGACTTGATGAAGGCGCTGATGACGTCGTAATGCATGTCGCGGTTTTTGTCGTAGGGAAGGTTGCGGTGCGGCGTCGCCTTGCGCACCTGCTCTTGCGTTATGACCGCAGGAGAAGCAGGCGTCCCAGGCTCGATTAAGGCCGCTGCAAGCTCGAGGGTGGTAAGCGAGCCGCGCCCATCGCCACCGGAAAGCACGACGATGGCGTCGCGGGCATCGTCATCGAGCACGTAGCGCCCGCCGAAGCCGCGCTCGTCGGTAAGCGCATTGTCGAGCAGCTGGCAGATGTCTTCGTCGGACAGCGACGAGAGCTCCACGACGCGGCTGCGCGAAATGAGCGCCGAATTCACTTCGAAAAAGGGATTTTCAGTCGTGGCGCCGACCATGACGACGACGCGGTCTTCCACGGCGTGCAGCAGCGCATCCTGCTGACTGCGGTTGAAACGATGGATCTCGTCGATGAACAATATCGTGCGCAGGTGCTGGATCGTCAGGCGCTTTTCGGCAGCGTCGATTTCCCTACGGAGGTCGGCGACCGTTCCTCCGACAGCGCTGACCTCGACAAACGTCGCCTTGGTGGACTCGGCGATGATATGCGCAATGGACGTTTTGCCCGTGCCCGCAGGTCCAAAGAGAATGACGCTGGTCAAGTCGTCGTGCTCTATGGCGGCGCGCAACCAGCTGTCCGGACCGACGGCGTCGCGCTGCCCGACCAATTCGTCGAGCGTGCGTGGTCGCATGCGCACAGCCAGCGGAGCCACTTCCAGGCGAGCCGCGTCTTCTATTTCGGTAAAAAGATTGTCCATGGATGCCACTTTATCACTACTCGCCCAACGCGGCGCCGGCGACCTTGCCGCCGCTTCGGTGGCAAACGGGGTTCCAAACGTATACGGGTCGTGTCAAGGCAGGAAACACGCGTCTAGACAATGGCTGCACCCAGCATCATGCGAGAGGGCAATCGAGTTTCTTGCAAAACCAAAGCGAAAGCCCCACCTCCGCTAAGGATGAACCCACCTCAACAGGTGGGTGCTCGCAGCACGCTTCCTGGCTTTCGTATCAACGGATGCGAATCCCCATTTCACGAGCAATCTAGAGCTCCCTATAAAATAGCATCGGTCCATCGCTAAATAACACGGAGGCAGGACCTGCTCCGAAGTATACGCCACGGAGACGGCAAAAATGAGTCTTGATTTTTGTTTTCGGAGGGGGTATGCGAGGGTATGCGAGGGGTATGCGCATGCATACGTTCGCGCACGGGGCCCTCTGCCCCATGGCAAGGTGGCGGGGTCGATTGTCGTTGGCGGTATAATTCACTTGATTGAAAGGGCTGCGCAGCCGATCCGCGTACATCGCAATTGCGCAGCGTCACAGACAAGGAGCGCACAACGCAAAAGCGCCGCCGACATCGCTTCATCCAGACGTTTACAGTCGCCGTGCTCCTCTGCACGCTGGCTTCGCTTTTCTTGACGACGGGATGCGCGCAGAACGGCAACGGCAGCGCCAGCGCCGGCAAGGAGGCTACGCCTTTCGCTCCGACGTTTCATGACGCGTCCTTTTCCGCCGACGCTGCCGAAACTGATGGCACGAACTACATCGACCTTTCCCATGCAAACGAAGGAACGATCGGGGCGAGTGCCACAAACGAAGCGCGCCTGAAGCTTCAGGTGGCGCTCGGAGAGCAAAGCTACAACTACGACCTTCCCTCCGACGGGACCCCCATCGTCGTCCCCGTGAACATGGGCGACGGGCCCTACACCGTGCGCATCATGCAGAACACGAGCGCAGACCGCTACGTCGAACTGTTTTCCGCATCCGCCGACGTCGCGCTCGACGACGAGAACGGGCCGTTTTTGCGACCGAACGTCATCTGCGACTACCGGCAAGACAGCGCCTGCGTCCAGAAAGCAAGCGAGCTGTGCGCCGATGCGAAAACCGAAAGCGAAGCGTTCGACGCCATCTACGACTTCATCTGCAACAACATCGACTACGACCATGAAAAGGCCGATGCGCTCGCAGACGTCACCGGCTACGTGCCGAACCCCGACGACACGCTGTCCTCTGGAAAAGGCATTTGCTTCGACTACGCGACGCTTGCCGCCGCGATGCTTCGCAGCCAGGGAATCGCCACGAAAATACTCACGGGATACGTGGCGCCCGATAACGTCTACCACGCTTGGGATATGATATACATCGACGGCTCTTGGGTATCCCTGCACATCAGTGCCAAGCCGGGACAATGGGCCCGAGCGGACATGACGTTTGCGGCGAACGGCGCCGAAGACGCCATCGGTGACGGCAGCGCCTACGCCGACAGGTACACCTACTAACACCGCGCAAGGAGGATGTGTGACACGCAAAGGCATGGAAAGCGGCGCAGTAAGCGTGTTCTGCGAAAGCATTGCAGTGATGCTTGCCGCAGGCATCCAGAACGAAGAGTCCCTGGGTCTTTTGGCTGAAAACACCCGCGACGAAGCATTCAAGGAAACGTGCGAGAGCGTCTACCGTGGCCTGGTCGCCCAGAAATCCCTGGCTGACTCCATGGAGGCAAGCGGCGCTTTCCCGGAATTCGCCGTGGATATGGTGCGCACCGGCGAAGCGTCGGGCAGGCTGGAATCCACCTGCGCATCGCTCGCGCGCTATTACAACGAAGAGGACCGGCTGCTTTCGAAACTGCACAGCTCGGTGGTCTACCCTGTCGTGCTTTTCGTGCTGATGGCAGTCATTTTGCTGTTCACGATGCTTGTGATCATCCCCATCTTCCTCGACACCTACCAGCGCATTTCCGGCGGCTTGGCCACCGGCTCCTACACCTTCGTCATCGGATCGATGGTCGTGGGATGGGCGGCGTTTGCCCTTGCGGTTATCGGCGCCGTGTTCACCCTTGTCGTCGCCTTGATGACGCATTCGCAGGGCAACCTGCATGCACTCGAGCGCCTGCTCGAAGCGCTGCCCTTCACACGCAATGCCGCCAAACAGCTGGCATTGTCCAGATTCACGAGCGTGCTCACATCCTACGCCGCCATCGGGGCGCCCAACGACGTCGCCTTGACCGAAGCGGCGAAGACCGTCGAATCGAAGGGTTTGCGCCAAAGAGTCGACGCGGCGGCGGCGCAGGCGAGCAACCTCGACAACCCCAAATCGCTCGCACAGGCTCTTGGCGACAACGAGGTGTTCGGCCCGGTGTACGCGCGCATGCTAACCGTAGGCGACACGAGTGGCAACCTCGATGAAGTGCTCGACCAGATGAGCAACACGTTCTTCGAGGACGCGCTCCTGCAGATGGACGAATCCCTTGACCGAATCGAACCGGCCTTGGCTGCGTTCCTCACGGTTACCGTCGGCGCCACCCTCATCGCGGTCATGATCCCGCTCATCGGCATCCTCGGATCGATCGGATAGACGCGATGTACCACCCCCAGACAGCCGACAGCGCCAGACACCGCGTCCGCAACCGCATCGCGACGATTGTCTGCGTCCTTGCGGTCATCGCGTTGTCCATGCTGTTCTTCGCGGGGGCGCAGGAAGCCATGCGAGAGCAAGGGGCCCTTTCCATGCGCACCGCCATCCTCGATGCAGCCAAGCAGTGCTGCGCCGTCGAAGGCGCCTATCCGAAGTCGATGGGATACCTGGTCGACCATTACGGACTGGTCGTGAACACCAACGACTACCTGGTCACCTACGAGTGTTTCGCCGACAACGTGATTCCAAGCGTGGTGGTGGTGCCCCGATGAGCGGCGCGGCGAGGAACATATCGCTGGGTAGTCTGCGCGCCTACGAACGCGGCGCATACCGATCGCGCAGCATCCCGTTCGAAGCCATCCTGTTCGCTTTGATGATCGTGCTGCTCTTGCTCGCCCTGGTCATCGGTGCGGGCGTCTACCGAACGATTTCCCAAACGCGCTGGGCCGACGAACAAAGCCGGACCGGCCTGGCATTGATAGCCAACAGCGTGCACATAACCGACTCCATCGACGCGGTGGGGGTAGGCGTCGGACCCGAAGGTCAGTCGCTGGTTCTTACCGAAACCGTGGGAGACTCCGCGTTCGAAACGCGGATCTACCTGTTCGAGGGCGCCGTCGTCGAAGAGTACTCCCCTGCCGGCGCTCCGTACGCGCCCAGCAAAGCCACCGAGCTGGTGGCGAGTTCGGTTTTCGAGTTCTCCTACGCCGACCAACTTCTTTCCGTACACACGTCCCAAGGGACCGAACACATCATGCTCCACAGCGTGCGCCGCAGCAACGTCTACGACGACACCCCCGAAAACGGAACGAGGCTCATGTCCTGGGAGGGCGGTGAGGACCATGACTAACCTGTCCACCCCCACCCTCGCATTGCGCCCACACAACAGATCGCGGACGAAGAGCCGGTCGTTTCTGGTCGAGGCGCTGCTGCTCTTGGTGTTCCTCTCTGCGTCCGTGGCCGTAATATTGCAGGTGTTCGTGGCCGCGGGCACACTCAGCCGCGACGCGCACGCGCTCAGCGTTTCCGAGCACCTTGCCGTCAACGCCCTCGAGCGGTTCCAAGCCTCTCCGACCAAGGAGTTCGGCGTTTCATACTTCACCGAGCAAGGCGAAGCCCTGCCGGGGCCGTTCACGGCCACCTTCGCGGTGAACGTCGAATCGACGCCGGAAGACACCGCGGCCGGAACGCTTGTCAACGCGGTCGTCACCGTAACCGACCTGCGGGCAACCGCCGCAGGGCAGGCACCCTACCAGATATCTTCGGCTCGGTACCTTTCCCGCAGCGAAGGGGGCACGCCATGAGCACGCATCGCAACGACGTCGCGGTGCGCATGGGACCCACCGCGGTCATCACGCTCCTGGTCGTGATAGCGCTGGCAACGTTAAGCGTGCTTTCCCTGACGACGGCCTACGCGTCCCAAACGGCTGCGGCCAAGCAAGACGATGCCGTCCGCGCGCTTTACGCCAACGAGGTGCAGGCGCAAGAATTCCTCGCACAGACAGACGGACAGCTTCTGGAAATGCAAGGCGGCAGCGTCGCGCCCGAAGCAGCGGCCGAAGCCGTCTGCGCCAAACCATTCGCCGAAGGCGCGCACGCGTCGGGGCGCACCATCGAGGCCGCATTCCAAACGGGTTTTCGCACCCTCACCGTCACGCTTGAGATCCAAGACGACCTGACCTACCAGATAACGTCCTGGAAAACCGCTTCGAACATCGACACTTCAGAGCAGATCACGCTTTGGAACGGCAACTAGAGAGCTTCGAGAGAAGGAGTCTTCATGGATATCAAAACGCTGCTGAGCAAGATGATGGACGTCGAGGCGTCGGACATCTTCATCATCGCGGGTCTGCCGCTTTCCTACGCCGTGGGCAAACGGCAAGTGCGCACCGATTCCGACCCGCTCAAGCCCGCCGACACGAAGGCGCTCGTCGAAGCCATTTACAGCGTGTCAGGCCGCGATGTGCGCATCTTCGAGGACAGCAAGAACCACGACGACGACTTCAGCTTCAGCATCGCGGGACTGGGGCGCTTCCGCGCGAACATCTTCCGCCAACGCGGCTCGTATTCCGCCGTGGTGCGCGTCATCCCCTTCGGGCTGCCTTCGCCCGAGCAGCTGCACATCCCCGAAGCGGTTATGCAATGCGCGAACCTGAAGAAGGGACTGGTGCTGGTCACCGGACCGTCGGGAGCCGGCAAATCCACCACGCTCGCCTGCCTGATTGACCGCGTGAACAAAACGCGCACCGGACACATCATCACCATGGAAGACCCCATCGAGTACATCCATCAGCATGGCAAGTGCATCGTCACGCAGCGCGAAATACCCACCGACGTCGCCACCTACTCCGAAGCCCTCTCTTCGGCGTTGCGCGAAAACCCCGACATTCTCCTGCTCGGTGAGATGCGCACGCTCGACACGATTGCAACCGCCGTGTCCGCTTCCGAAATGGCGCAGCTGGTATTCTCCACGCTCCACACCATCAGCGCCGCCTCGACCATCGACCGCATCATCGACACCTTCCCCGCCACGCAGCAGCATCAGGCGCGCTTGCAGCTTTCGATGACGCTGCAAGCCATAATCAGCCAGCAGCTCGTGCCGACCGCGGACGGAAACGGCACCGTGCCCGCATTTGAGATAATGCTGTGCAATCCCGCCATCCGAAACCTTATCCGGTCGGAGAAAACGCATCAGCTGGATTCGGCGATCGCGGCGGGAACGGCCAGCGGCATGTGCACGATGGACCAAAGCCTGTACAACCTGGCCAAGGCCGGAACCATCACCCGGGAAACG
>CAMORQ010000103.1 GCA_946623915.1 uncultured Coriobacteriaceae bacterium
TCCCACGGGCGGTACGGCGCGTTTTTCCAGCCCCCTTTCGGTCGAGCAGTTCGTCAAGAAGAGCAGCATCATCCGCTATTCGCAGGAGGCCTTGCGCGACGACGCCGACGCTATCACCCGCATTGCCGACCGAGAGGGTCTCTGGGCCCACGCCATGAGCGTTCGCCTGCGCCTGGCGCAGTCCGAAGAAACGCAATAACCAAAGGACGCTCCCTTTCTGTGCCAACGAACCGGAAGGGGAGTCTCCCTTTGGTCCTTTTGTCCTCGAGAGAAGATGATGGTTTTGAACAAGCTTCGCAGCACCAATCCGAACCTGGACGGCATCGTGCCCTACGACCCGAAGTATCTGCCGGCCGATGTCATGCTGTCCGCCAACGAAAACCCCGACGGGCTCTCCGCCGGCGTGGCGGGCGCCGTTTCGGCGGCAATCGCGCGGGTGCAGGTGAACCGCTATCCCGACCCCTTGGCCAACGATTTGCGAGATGAAATCGCGTCTGCCTATGGGGTGGAGCGCGAAAACGTGCTGGTTGGCAACGGGGGCGACGAATTGCTCTTCGACATCGCGTTCGCCTGGGGCGGGCCGGGGCGCACGATGCTTGACTGTCCTCCCACGTTTTCCGTCTACGCGGCCAACGCGCGCCTGTGCGGCACGACAGTCGTGAACGTGGAGCGCGTCATAGGGGGAGGCCGGAGCTTCTGCAGCGTCGACGAAGAAGCGGTGCTCGAGCGTGTGAGCCAAGGAGACATCGACTACCTGACCATTTGCACCCCGAACAATCCCACAGGCGAGCTTACCGACCTTAGTTTCATCGAGCGCTTGCTCGACGCCACCGATGCACTTGTGCTGGTGGACGAAGCGTACGGGGAATTCGCCAAGCTGGGGACGTCGGCGCTTCCGCTGCTGTCCTCCCATAAGAACCTCGCCATCTTGCATACGTTCTCCAAGGCGTATAGCATCGCCGGCGTGCGGGTCGGTTACGTGCTGGCGCACCCCGAGGTGATCTCCGAGCTGAAGAAAGTGCGGCAGCCCTATTCGGTGGACGCGTTTTCCCAGGCGGCGGCGCTCGAAGTGTTCAAGTCCCGCGATGTGTTCGCGGCACGAACAGCCAAAATCGTCAGCGAGCGGGAACGCGTGCTCGCGACCCTGAGGGATTTCGGCGATGTGGAAGTGTGGCCGTCGAGCGCGAACTACCTATTCATGCGCGTGCCCAAAGCGGCCTACGTATGGGAGCGATTGCTAGCCGGCGGCGTGCTCGTTCGCGACTTCAGCACCGGCGAGCTCACGCGCGACTGCCTGCGCGTGAGCATCGGTTCGCCCGAGCAGAACGATAGGTTCATTTCCCTTCTGGGCCACATACTGGATCAGGAGCGCGAGTACTTTGGGTAGTGGCAAGTAAGAGCGGCGACAGGAAAGGGCACGAATCAACTATGAAACCATCGACGCAAGAAGATTTCGCGCAACTGCCCGATCAGGTGCGCAACATGGTGGTCGACGCCGCCGAAGATCCTGTTGGACGCACGGCGCCCGATGCGGTGCGCACGGTAGAGGTTGCCCGCGCGACCAAGGAAACCGACATTCGCCTGACGCTCAACCTGGACGGCACGGGCAAAGCGAACGTGGAAACCGGCGTGCCGTTTTTCGACCATATGCTCGATGCGTTCACGCGCCATGGTCTGTTCGACCTTGACGTAGAGGCGAAAGGCGACGTCGAAGTGGACGCCCACCACACGGTCGAAGACGTGGGCATCGTGTTGGGGCAGGCGTTCGGGCAGGCCCTGGGGGATAAGCGGGGCATCGTGCGTTACGGCAACAGCTTCCTCGCGATGGACGAGGCGCTGGTGCTGGCGGCGGTGGATATCTCCGGCCGCGGCCAGCTGCACTACGCGGTCGACCTTCCCATCGAAATCGTGGGCACGTTCGACACCACGCTGGCCAAGGAATTCTTCATCGCGTTTGCTTCGAACGCCGGGGTGACCTTGCATATCCGCAGCTTCAGCGGGGAGAACAGCCACCATATTCTGGAAGCGGCGTTCAAGGCGGCGGGCCGTGCGCTCTGCGAAGCCACGCGCATCAATCCCCGCATTGCTGAAGAGCTGCCTTCGACTAAGGGGATGCTGTGATAGCGATAGTCGACTATGCGAAGGGCAATCTGCAATCGGTGCAGAAGGGGCTCGAAGCCGCAGGTGCGCGCGAAGTGGCAATCGCCACGACGCCCGAGCGCATCGCCGCGGCCGATGCGGTGGTGCTTCCCGGGGTGGGGGCGTTCGCGGACGCGTCGCAGTCCATGTTGGCAAGCGGCCAGATGGCTGCCGTGCGCGACGCCATCCTGTCGGGAAAGCCGTTTCTGGGAATCTGCCTGGGTCTTCACCTGCTGTTCGAAGCAGGCACCGAACACGCAGCCGAAGATGGCGCGCTGCCGCAGGGCTTGGGGATTCTTCCCGGCACGTGCGAGCGCATGCCCGCCCACGACGATGCCGGCGCGTTCTACAAAGTGCCTCATGTGGGATGGAACTCCGTCGAAAAGCTCCCTGGGTGCGATACGCCGCTTTTGGCGGGCATTCCAGACGGCGAGTTTTTCTACTTCACGCACAGTTACCTTGCACCGGCAAGCGAATACACTCAAGCGACTACTACGCACAGCATGGCATTCCCTTGTTTCGTGGACTATAACCACACGTGCTTCGGTATTCAGTTCCATCCGGAGAAGAGTTCCGACGCCGGCATCGCCGTGCTGCACAATTTCGTGTCGATGGTTCAGGCGTAGCGCAGTTTAGATGGAGTGCCGCCGGAACGGGGCGTTGCAGGGGCGCCACCGGGACGGGGCGTTGCAGGAGCGCCGCCGGGACGGGGCGTTGCAGGAGCGCCGCCGGAACGGAGCACCACGGGATCGTATTAATACCGGAGAATGCGAAAGAGGCTGCGGGGGATGCAGCCTCTTTCTGAATGATTCGACGCGGCGGCGGATGGGGGACGATGAATCCACCGCCGCACGATAGGAGAAGTGTCAAGGTTAGGGACGTGCCGCCTGTCCGGCTACGCCGCTTTCGGACGGAACGAGCGAAGGGATCTGCGCAGGCGCGGGCTTCGCTTTCGGGCGCCTGATGGGGAATGAAAGCAGGAAGGATGCGAGCGCGATTCCCAGGAAGGTCCAGAACGCAGGCTCGTAGCTGCCGGAGCCGGTTTGGGTGATGGCGAGCAGCATCGGGCCGACGATGGCGGCGGGAATCATCTGGCAGCACATGATGGCATAGTTGATGCCGAAGTGCTTGGTGCCGTAGAAGGTACCCACGACAGCTGATGTGGTGGACATGGTGCCGCCGAACATCAGGCCGAGCAGGATGAAGCCGGCGACCAGCATGGGGAAGTTGCCGGCAGCCGTGGCAAGGGCGCAGAGGAGCATGCCGACGGAGAACGCAAGGGAAATCCAAATGAGCGACACGCGGTAGCCCAGCTTGTCCCACACGAAGCCGTTGATCAGGCGACCCAAGCCATTGCACAGGGACACGCTACCCATGGCCGCCGTGGCGGTGGCAAGCGCGCTGGCATTTTGGCCGAAGGGGTCGATCACTTCTATGGCAGCGGGTACTGCCTGGCTGATCAGCGCCAAACCGCCGGCCGTGCACAGGGTCAGCCAAAGGAAGCAGATCCAGAACATGGGAGTGCGAATTATTTCGCCAGGCGTGTAGTCAACGGAGGCGACGATGTTTTCTTCCTGAGCCTTCGCAAGCAGCGGGGCCACCTGCTCGGGCGCGGGGGTGCGCAGGATGGCGGCTCCCAGAAGGATAAGGGCGCCGAAGACCACTCCGAGCACGCCGAACGTTATACGCCAATCGAGCGCGCCGAGCATCATGGTGACGAGCGGGCTTAGGATCATGGCGCCAGCGCCGTATCCCATGAGCAGCGCGCCGGAGGCGATGCCTTGTTTATCAGGGAACCATTTGAGAGAGGTGTTGATCGCGCAGTTAAATCCGATGCCGACGCCAGTGCCCACGAGCACGCCGTAGAAGACGAAAATCTCGAGCAGGGTCTGGCAGAACGCAGACGCTACGAAGCCGACTAGCACCATGATTGCCGCAACGAGAAGGATGAACCTGTGGCTGAATTTAGTTTCGAGTACGCCTGAAAGCACCATGCCTATGCAGACGGTTACGCATGAAATGGTGAAGATGAGCGACGTTTCAGAGCGCTGCCATCCGAAATTGGATTCGAGCGGTTCGATGAACAGGGACCATGCGTATATCAGTCCGAAGAAACAGAGAAGGACGAACGATGTGACGAGGAACAGTCCGCGTCGTTGCACTGCTTTTTCCATGAGTGGTTCCTTTCGCAAAGTGTGCGCCAGCGACCAGCCGGCAGATGAATGCGGGATGGACTACGCTGCCGTACCTTGTGCGTGCCTGGAGTCGCGAGCGGTGCTGGTGCCGCGAGCGGCGCTGGAAGCGTTGTTGCTCTTGCCGATGTTCTTGATCGCGCTAACGATGCGGTCGAGCAGGGTGGGCTCGCCGGGCTTGTGGTCGAGGGAAATTGCGGACGCGCCGCAAACGATTACTTTGCCGGAATTCGTGCTTGCTGCCATGGTTGATTCCTCCTTCAACTTGTGAATCGCACAAACGTGAGAAGTTGCTTTTGCCTTACGCAGGCAACATAGCGTGTAATAGGACGGCGATTCAAGGGATGAGTGTCCGCGTATCAGGACATAAGCCATGGGTTGGCTTAATCTATGGCAGAACTTTCAGGGCTATGCCACACAAAGGTGCGCATTCGCGCATAACCCAGAAGATAAGTCCCAGGTTATAGTTCTTCTACACTGTTTCTACAAATAGCCTGATGAAACAGTGTATTTATTCGTGATGATGCGTATCTGGTCAAGATTTTGCGGCGTTTTAGGGTTGTGCGCCGTTGCAAATCAGCCTAACGCCGAGCGCCACCATGCGATTAGTGGGCACCTCCCGGCCGTCGTCGACCCACTGTTTGTAGTAGCGCACTTGAGAGGTGTTGACATGGTTCAGATAGAGCGACCATTCGCTGCTGCTCCAACCCTCGGGTGGCACGATGTTGTGGGTGCGTTCGATGCTCATCTCTTCGAGAACGTTGTTGAGTATGTTTGTATAGCGTCCGCTGGAAACGATGGCGTCGTAGAGCGGCCCCTGCCTCGAGCTGTAGACGAGGAATTCGCGGACTAGGGCGTCTGCATCGTCGGGGTAGTGGAGTCCGGAAGTGAGCTCGACGTATGGCTGAGCATATTCGAGCTGCACTTCCGAAAGCAGGTCGTCTAAGGTGTCGTAGTGCCGATAGAAGGTCTTCGTGTTTATGTTCGCTCTGCGCGCAAGTTCTGCAACCGTTATTTTCTCATAAGGCATTTCGTAGAGCATGTCGGCAAACGCCTGACGTATCGCCCCGAGGGTTTTCCTCACGCGGAGATCCTGTTGCTTCCTGGCCATGGTCGGCAATCGCAACTCTAACGGCTCTGTGCGGCCATTGAGGGTTGGTCTGCGGGACGACCGTGCCCTAAACCTGCGCGAGGCGCCGGACGCTCCGTGGTCATGAACCTTTTGATGGCCCGTGCCAATCCTTGGATGCTCGACGGTTCGGCAGGGTCGTCGCTGAGCGAAACTGCCGCTGCGCCGCAGGTGATAACCGGTCCGTATCCGCTTTTCGAGTGTGCCATTTCCTGCTCCCTTCTTCGTTGCTGTGACACTGAGGGCGTGCTTTCAGCCCGTTTCATGCGCAACGATAATCCAGGGAAGTGGGCGTCTCAATGGACGGTTTCTTGGCAAGCATGACATTATTCCCGAGCCGGGAAGAGATGGGGCATTACGAAGCAGTAATGCCATGAATGGAGACAAAGTATTGCTTATTAGTTAGCGGCGTAAAAGGGGGCGAAGTCGCTGCGCCACGGTTTCTCCAAAAAAGCGCCGTTGCAGATAAGGCGGACGCCCAGCGAAACCATCCGGCCAACAGGCACTTCCCGGCCGTCGTCGACCCACTGCTTGTAGTAGCGCACTTGCGCGGTGGTTACATGGGCAAGGTAGAGCGACCACTCCTTGTCGGTCCAGCCTTCAGGCGGCCTGACGTTGCTCGCGCGTTCTGCGCTCATCTCTTCGAGCACCTTGTCCAGGATGTTCGCATACATGCCGCTGGACACGATGGCGTCGTAGAGCGGACCTTGCTTGGAGCTGTAAATCAGGAATTCGCGCGTGATCATGTCGGTGTCGTCGGGGTAGGGCAGGCCCGAAGTGAGCTCGGCGAAGGGCAGGGCGAATTCAAGCTGCATTTCCTCGAGAAGGTCGTCGAGTATGGCATAGTGACGGTAGAAGGTTTTCGAATTGATGTTCGCGCGCCGCGCCAACTCGGTGACCGTGATCTTTTCATACGGCATTTCGAGCAGCATTGCCGCAAACGTGTCCCTGATGGATGAGACTGTGCGCTGAACGCGCAGGTCTTTGCAGCCTGCATACTTTGCTCAGATTGACTTCGGTTCTGTGAATCCTCGAATCCATGGAGCGAAGTATAGCAAAATAAACTAATCATGATTAGTATAAAATGCATCCGCATAGTTTCGCCATTGCTAACGGTGCACGAGGCGCATAGTTCGTTACTGTTCACACCCTATATGTAGTGGTCAGCTAGTGGACTCGTCCTCGTCATCCCAGACCAGACGGGGTTTCTTCTTGGCATAGGCCGCCTTCAGGTAGGGAATCTGGTCCTCTTCCACCCGCCCTATGTGAGCCACCGTCGTATGCACGGGCTTGCCCTTTACCCGGTCGCATCTCATCACCGCCGCAGAATAGGTGGTCTCGCCGTGTTTGTTCACCCTGGAAGTTATCTTCATGTACATACTGCTCTACTCTTTCTAGTAGCTACGTATTTATATATCTATATCGGAATATGCAGTATAATAACTACATACATTACGAGCAACTGGAGCACGGGTTGCCCAAGAATGATTATCGCATACCCACACGGCGCGAGCGCGAGCTGTTCAGCCAGGTCAGGGACCTGCAGAGGCGCATC
>CAMORQ010000104.1 GCA_946623915.1 uncultured Coriobacteriaceae bacterium
ACATGTGGGCATCGCTGCTGGTAACGGGGGGCTGCCCTACGTTCACGCACCCTACACCGGCGCTTTGGTGCGCGACACCGACAGCCTGGCCTACTCGCGTTTCGTATGCGGACTGCGCTTTCCGGGCGCCAACACCCTTTCACCCGAAGAACTCCAGGCGGCCTTGGCGGTCGTGAACGCCGAAATCGTCGCCGCCGAAAAAGCCAAGGAAAAGGAAGAGGCCGAAGAAAGGGCTCGCAAGGAAGCCGAAGAAAAGGCTAAGAAAGAGGCCGAGGCGCAGGATTCGTCAAAGAGCGAACAGGAAGAAAAAGACGCCGCCGCCAAAGCCGAGGAAGAAGCCCGTGCCAAAGCCGAAGCCGAAGCCGAAGAACAGGCGCGCCGCGAAGCTGAGGAGAAGGCTCGCGCTGAAGAGGAGCGCGCACGCGCCGAGGCTGAGGAAAAAGCCCGTATAGAAGCCGAGGAAAAGGCTCGCGCTGAAGAGGAAGAAAAAGCTCGCAAGGAAGCCGAGGAAAAGGCTAAGCGCGAAGCCGAAAAGGCCAAGAAGAAGGATAAGGACAAGAAGGACGGCGAAGAGGAAGGGTCCTCCAGCAGCTCGTCCATGCCTGTCCTCGAAGAACTCTAACCTTCTCCCAGAGCTCCACCCGACGAGGGGGTGACGAAAAGCACCCGTCCCTGTTCGTCGTCCTGTTCGTCATCCAGATGAACGAAAAACCCGTCCCCTGTTCAGACGTTCCTGTTCAGATTGCTTGACAGGGAGCGGGGTTTTTGCCACCATTGCGATGCGCGACTAAAGAGTCGCGACGGGGAGCTCGCGCAAGCGGGCTGAGAGGAAGCTGGATGCGCTTCGACCCGCACAACCTGATGTGGATAATGCCACCGGAGGGAGATTTCCATGGATAACCACGCCATAAGTTCAACCATCGACGCTGTACGCAGCACTCATCCGCTCGTGCACAACATCACCAACTACGTCACGGTGAACGACTGCGCCAACGCGCTGCTTGCCATAGACGCAAGCCCGATCATGAGCGACGACGAAACGGACGTCGTCGACATCCAAACCATCTGCAACGGCTTGGTCGTGAACATCGGCACGCTGAACGCAGCCACGATCGCGGGCATGCACGCGGCATGTGCGCAAGCGGCGGCCTGCGCACACCCCATCGTGCTCGACCCGGTCGGCGCCGGAGCGTCTGCATTGCGCACGCAAACGGCCGCCGACATTCTGGATAAATATCCCGTCTCCATCGTACGCGGCAATATGAGCGAAATAAAGGCGCTGGCAAGTGGTGCAACATCCACGCGCGGCGTGGACGTGTGCCCTGACGACGCGGTAACCGAAGACAACCTCGCGGCAAGTGCGGCGTTTGCCAAGGACTTCGCCGCACGAACGAACACCACCGTCGCCATCACCGGCGCAATCGACATCGTAGCTAACGCAGACCGCGCCTTCGCCGTGCGCAACGGCTCTGCCCTGCAGGGCCGCATCACGGGTGCTGGATGCATGCTTTCTTGCCTGACCGGCGCCTTTGCAGTCGCCAACGAGGACCGCCTGGCTGCGGCTTTGGGAGCCGTGACCACGATGGGAGTTGCCGGCAACCTGGCCGAAGAGCGCATGAAACCCGGGGACGGGAACGCGAGTTTCCGCACGTATTTGATCGACGCCCTGTTCAACATGGACGGACCCACGTTGGCAGAGCGCGCTCTCGTAGAGGAAATCTTGTGAGCCCTGCACAGATGCCCCTGCGAGAAAGCCTGCTCCTCTACGCGGTAACCGATCGCGCATGGCTGGGCGGGCGCACACTCGAGGCGTGCGTGGAGCAAGCCATCGCCGGAGGCGCCACGTTCGTTCAGTTGCGCGAAAAGCATGCATGCGACGATGAATTCCTCGAACTCGCGCGGGCATTAAAGCCATTGTGCGCCGCTGCGGGCGTACCCTTCGTGATCAACGACAACATCGACATCGCAATCGCCGTCGACGCCGACGGCGTCCATGTAGGCCAAGACGACCTCGCCTGCGAAGCGGCCCGCCAGCTTCTGGGGCCCGACAAGATCGTCGGCGTGTCCGCAGCGACACTCGAGCAAGCGCTCGCAGCCGAAGCCGCAGGCGCCGACTACCTGGGCGTAGGCGCGCTCATACCGACTTCGACGAAAACCGATGCCGCCGACGTTTCGCTCGATGAGCTGCAGCTCATCTGCTCGTCCGTGGGTATTCCTGCAGTCGGCATCGGCGGGCTGAACGCCCAGACCATTCCCCAGTTCGCGGGTTGCGGGCTTGCGGGTGCTGCCGTGGTGTCGGCGATATTCGCCTCCGACGATTGCCGCACCGCATCTGCCGAACTCCGCACGATCTGCGAAAGGACCTTCCAATGAAAAGCGTGCTCAGCATTGCCGGCTCCGATTCCAGCGGCGGCGCCGGCATCCAAGCCGACATCAAAACCATCGCCGCCAACGGATTGTTCGCGCAAACAGCCATCACGGCATTAACCGCTCAGAACACAACCGGCGTGTACGGCGTGCTCGACATCGACCCGGATTTCGTGCGCCAGCAAATCCAGGTGGTGTTCGACGACATCCGGCCCGACGCGGTGAAAATCGGCATGATAAGCTCCGCAGCCATTGCGCACGTCATCGCCGATACGCTCGAAGAGGTCGGCGCCGAAAACATCGTCGTCGATCCGGTGATGGTGGCAACCAGCGGTTCGGCGCTTATGGCCGACGACGCGCTCGAAGCTCTCGTGGGACGCCTGTTCCCCCTGGCCAGCATCGTCACACCCAACATCCCGGAAGCCTCGAAGCTGGCCGAACGCGCCGTCGAGACCCCAGATGACATGGTCGCTGCCGCACACGCCATCAGCGCAACGCTGTCCGAAACAGGATGTGTGCTGGTGAAAGGCGGCCATCTGGTAAGCGACGCCACCGATTTGCTGCTTTCGCCCGAAGGGGAAACCTGGCTGAGCGCAACGCGCATCGAAACCGAGAACACGCACGGAACCGGATGCACCCTGTCGTCCGCCATCGCTTGCGGCCTGGCGGAAGGACGCGCGATCGCCGATGCGGTCGCGCAGGCGAAAGCCTACGTGAGCGGCGCCCTTGCGGCAGGCTTAGACCTGGGCCGCGGCAGCGGTCCGCTCGACCACATGTGGAACGCGCGTTAGCGGGTCACCGACCGGCGCTTCCCAGGCTTGCGGCTACATCGGCAACAAGCTCGTACGAGCGGATCTGGTCGCCTAGGTCGTAGATGAAGCTGTTCACCATGATTTCGTCGATCTGCACGGTAGCCATAAGCTCTTCGAGCTGCTTGGCAAACGTCGCTGGGCTTCCCACCAGCGACACGGCCGACATCTTCTTCACGATTTCCTTTTCCTGGCCGATGAAGGCGTCCTTGTCGAACGCCACCGGCCCGAAGTGCGGCACTCCTTCGGCGGCAACGTAGTCGTCCCACAGCTCTTCTTCGCTGGCTTTCGGTGGCAAGAGGCCGCGTCGCGAATCGTTGAGGATGTTCAGGATGGACTGCATGTGCGTGGTCGCCAGGCGCTTGGCTTGCTCGTCAGTGTCGGCCACAATCGCGTTGATGCCCAGGATTACGTAAGGCGCGTCCAGCGCACCCAACGGATTGAACAACGACCGGTAGATTTCGATGGCAGCTTCCATGTCGCCGGGCGCGAAGTGCGCCGCGAACGAGTACGGCAGCCCCATCTTCGCCGCAAAATACGCGCTCGTGGTGCTCGACCCCAGGATGTAGATGGGCACATGCATCCCCGCCGCAGGATAGGCGTGCACATCAGCCGTATCCTCGAAATAACTGACGAGCTCGGCGACGTCCCGCTCGAAATCCGGATACAGGTCGTCGGTGCGCCGGATGGCGCGCGCTGTTGGCGCATCGGTGCCCGGAGCACGGCCAAGGCCCAAATCCACGCGGCCCGGATAAAGCGTTTCGAGCGTGGCGTATTGTTCTGCCACGAGATAGGGGCTGTGGTTAGGCAGCATCACGCCGCCGGATCCGACCCGCATGCTATTCGTATGCGCGAGCACGCGCTGAATCAGAATCTGCGTGGCGCTGCTTGCGATGTGCGGGCTGTTGTGATGTTCGGCGATCCAATAGCGTTCGTATCCGAACGCTTCGGCCGCCCGGGCCAACTCCAGCTGGCACGCGTAGGCCTGCGCGTACGTCTGCCCTTCGCGCAAGCTGGCAAGGTCGAGCACGGAATACTTCATATGCACCATCCCCCTTAAGCATGTCGTTTCGCTCCAAGATAGCACAGCACAAAGCGTCTTGGGCGGAGGCGCGCAGTGGCTAGAAGACACCTGCGGTTTCGCGCTACAATGGTGCGTATGATCCGCGTGAGAAACATTCGTCTTCACCGAGCGCTCCTTGCGCTCGCAGCCGTTTTGCTAGGAGTCCTGATGATGTCGTGCGCATCCAACGCCGATCGACCGCCTGCAAAAGCGCAAACCGTCGCCTGCATCGGGGACAGCATCACCTACGGATACCTGCTTTCGAGCCCCGAATCCGAATCGTGGCCGGCGCTGCTGGAAACGATGCTGGAAGACGGCAGCGAAGTGGCCAACCTGGGCGTTTCGGGCAGCACCCTCATGGATGAAGGCGATCTCCCCTACCGGTCCACCGGCAACATCGACCGCGCCAAACAGCTTCGACCCGACGTTTTCATCGTGATGCTGGGAACCAACGACGCGTACTCGCGCGCATGGTCCGAAGACTCCTACCGCGCACAGCTGGAGGGACTGGTCGACGAACTGGCCGCGAGCACTCCCGATGCACTCATCGTGCTGATGGCGCCGCCGTGCGCGTTTCGCATCGCATCCGAACCCGCAATAGAGCCGACAGCGCAAGCCGTCATCGGCGGCAGCATTCGCGACATCGTGCATGAAATGGCCGACCGCAAGAAGGCAATCTACGTGGATTTGTTCGATGTGACCTACGAGCATCCCGAATGGTTCCCTGACGGTTTGCATCCCGACACCAAAGGGCACCAATCGATTGCCGAGCACGTATTCGACGCACTTGCACCCCATCTCTAGCACGTGCTCGCACGCGCAACGACCCAATCAGGTTTTAAGGACGCAGACTCCCTTCCCCGGCTTCGCGATCGCGTAAGTCTAGAGCCCCTGTTTGCAGCAAAGGCGGCTGATGCATTGGCACATGCGCGCGGCCAAAGACGGCGCTGCCTGCCGCGACGGGTCGCAATGTCCGCTACGACTCGTCGCCGCGTGCCTCGTTCTCGCTGCGACGACGTTCGTACGCAAGGGCTGCGGCAGCTACAGCGGCGAGGCCGACGGGAACGGCCACGGGAAACACGTCGTCGCCCGTCAACGGAACCGATCTGGATGCGCTATTCGCACGCACCCCGCTAGACCCAACAGACCCGCTGGACCCGCTGCCGGCGCCTCCGGACGTATTGCCGGAGCCTTTGGGGGTGTTACCGGAGCCGCCGGGCGCGCCATCGTCGTCGATCACGGTCGCGTGCGAAGGTGACAAGGTGCTGTTCGCGGCGTGCGGCTCGACAACGAGAGTCTCCATGTGGAACTGGCCATCTTCATACTCGCTGTCAGGCGAGGTGCGGTTTTGGACCACGCGGTACTCGCCCAGCTCCACGGCGTACGAAACCTTGACGACCTCCTCGCCTACCTGGGCGGCGAGCACGGTGTCTGCCGAGACGACGGAGTCGGTATCGGAGAGTGCGGAGAGCACCGTGTCTGCCGGAACGATGGAATCGGCAGCCTCAATGGCATCGTGCGCCACGAAGAGCACCTTCTTCTCTCCGGTCCAGTCTTTGGGGATGGAAACCGTCACAACGTAGACAGACGTCTTACTGAGGCCCAGGGCATAGTCGTCCTCGACGTTCAACAGGCTTCCGTCGACGTCGCGCGGATTCCAGCTGGACTCTTGGGTGGTATCGGCGCTAAACCGCAACGCCACGGTCGCGCTTTCCACACGCTCGTAACTATCCGTCGATTCGTTGTGCACGCACAGCGTGAGCGAACAGCCGGAAAGATAGCAATTTCCGTCGTTGCGCACCGCTACGTGGAAGACGGCTGGGGCGCCCGGCTTAACCAACGGGTTGGGGGCCTCGCACGCGATAGCAGTTGCGCAGAGGACATCGGGCACAGAGGTGTACCAGATGTTCGAAGCGTTATAGATGGGGTTACCCGACCCGTCCGAGAAACGAGGCGTCCCGTCCTCGTTCGTCGTAGGCACGAACTCCGTGCGCAGCATCTCGAGCGAGGCGCCGCGCGTCGTGTTAAGCACCGCCCAATGCGCGGTCGTAAATTTTTACGATTGCTTTTACGACCGTTATTTGCGACAATCTATTTCTAACGATTGGAGTAGCCATGAAAGAATCCCGCACTGTTGAGTTTAAAGAACGCGTGAGCAACACGTTTCTCAAGACCGTCAGCGCATATGCCAACTACGGCACTGGCACCATCATGTTTGGCGTCAACGGCTCCGGGGAGCGGGTTGGCATTCAAGACACCAACGCAACAGCGCTCTCTATAGACAACAAGATCAACGACGCACTCTCCCCTGTTCCGCGCTACACGCTCGATGTGAACCCACGGTCGAAGGTGATCACGCTCACCGTGGAGGAGGGCCTGCATAAACCATATTTCTACAAGGGCAAGGCGTACCAGCGAAATGATACTGCCACTGTGGAGGTGGACCGCCTGGAGCTCACGCGCCTTGTGCTCGAAGGTCAAAACCTCTCTTTTGAGGAAACCGAGGCCCGCCGGCAAGACCTCACGCTTGCCTGCCTTGCGGACAAGCTGCAGGATGCGATAGGGGTCGCGTCGCTTACCGATGATATCGAGAAGACTCTTGAGATAAAGAAGGGAGAGACGTACAACGTTGCCGGCGAGCTGCTTGCCGATGCCAACACTTTCCCGGGTATCGACATGGCCCGCTTCGGCGAATCGATTAACATTTTTCTGGACAGGGAATGCAACGAGCACATAAGCGTGCTTGAGCAGTACGACCGAGCAATGGACTTCT
>CAMORQ010000105.1 GCA_946623915.1 uncultured Coriobacteriaceae bacterium
ACACATTCTTGCATGACACCAACGCGTCGTAGATGAGTGGAACAAACGTCCTGGACAAATGTTCCAGACTGGAACAAACGTCCTGGACTAATGTTCCAATGTCCTAGGGGTTTGCCTCGGGTATCGTCACCTTCACTACGGTTCCGCCCCCTTCGCGGGGAGAGATTTCCATGGTGCCATTGCACATCACCGCAAGGCGCTGTCGGATGTTCGCCAAGGTAGTATTCGGGTCGTCACCATGACAAGGGGACAGGTCATTTGTCATATCTTCGGTGCGGTTTCCAAGCATGATTCGCCGTGCCATATGAGGGTCGGGTGATAGGGGGAAAGAGTGTTGGCGGCACCTTCCCTGGTTAATAGATGGTGAACCGGACGGAGGAGAAGTCCACTTCCCTCACGTAGACGAAGTGGTCCGTCACGTAACGATAGAGCCCTGCCTGGTTGGTCACGACCAACTGGTAGGGTTTGTCGTTTTCGGCTTCGCTTAGGCTCAACGTCCGGTCGTCCGAGTCGTCGTCCGTCAGCGGCAGGAGTTCGTAGAAGTTTGACCCTGTAGCCGATGACATGGAGAAAAGATCCGTATCATCCGCTACGGCCTTCCCCAGAAGTGCAATGGGCGAATACAGATAGCCATGATTGTGGGGAAGGTCGCCGGTGAAAGCCTTCATCTCGCGCATGGATTCGTACATCTCGCCTGCGCCGTAGGCAACCGTACGCTCGAGTTTCGGCCAGAGCGCACGCGCGATGGGCCCATCTGGGTTCTGCGACAGGACCTCGTTCACCTCCGCGGCACGATCCGGGTCCTGTTCGGCAACAAGCGCGAGTACGGCATCCTGCTCCGTGCGCAAAAGCGCGAAGGCATGCGCGAGCTTGCCGGTGTCGAAGGAGACAAGCTGCTCCAAATCCGGCGACAGAAGCGCATCCGCCACCAGATGCATATACAAGTCGTCGCCCTCGTGAGAATAGTAAACGCCGCCCTTGGAACTGAGGTCGATTTCGTATTCCGGATGGCTCGGGATATAGTCGTTGATCAGGTTACGCACCAAGGTTGATTCCATGTCGGATACAAGGGCTTGGTCATTGGTGATCCTCTTCGGGTTCTGGATGTTTGCGAAAAACGCGCTCTTCTTACGTGTAAGCACCTCGGAGAGTGCATCGACATACTGGATAAAATGATGCTGCGTGCTGGGCAGCAAAAGGCTTCCGTCTCCCGCCGTGAAGTAGCACTGGATAGGCGATGACGTCAGGATGTTTTGCTCCCCGATGTTCGTCTGCAGGGCGATAAGCGGCTTCAGGGTTTCCACCGTGTTAAGCGGGACGCGGAAGCGGTAGGCGTCTATCGTCTTCAGGGTTTTGAAGGAGTACTTCTCTCCATAGTCTGTGGACGCGTTTCTCAGGAGGATTTTGAACAGTGCGTTGGACCCGTTCTGCATGCTCTGAACATGGGGGCCCGCATAGGGGTTCTCTGGATTCAGTATCACCTCGCGCGGGATGTAGTAGAACATCTGGCAGGTATCCAGATCCCGGCCCTTGGAAGGCTCGAGCATCTTCGAGTCCAGGATGTAGGGAGCCAGAATGTCGCGAATCTGCCCGCGCTCTTCGGCGGTGATGGATTTGGAGTTGAGGATGAAGAAGGATTCGCGCAGGCACAGGCCTTGGACGTCGTCGGTCTCGATGCCGTATTGCAAGAACATGTCGAAGAGCTTTGCAAAGCCCTTGGCATAGGAAATAAGCGTGGCTCCGTCTTTATCGGTGCTTTGCACAAGGGATTCGCTGTTGACGTAGTAGTGATAGCCGATCATTTGGGGAAGGTAGCAGATCCGATCTGCGGTGGCGAACACCTGCGCAACATATGCCATGTCTTCCGCATAGGGAATATCCTCGTCGAATGTAAGATTGTTGCGTACCAGGAATTCGCGGTCGTAGGCTTTGGAGGTGACCATGCCGAAGACGCCGTCGAACATCTTCTCGACGTCCCAGTTCCCCTTCTCGACGATGACCCTTTCGTTGGCCTGGTTCCACAGGAGGGTTTCCGTATACACCTCCAGTCCAGGACGCTCGAGCTCGTATTCCCTCCGGAAACACACGACCTGAGAATGGGATTGTTGGAACTCGTTCAGAACAGCTTCGAAGCACCAGGGCGTGAAGCTGTCGTCGCCGTCGAGATAGGCAACATAGGGCGCCGTCGCAAAGGCAAGGCCGTAATTCCTTGGGCTGGACGGGGTTTTGGCATCGTTGTTCAACACCGGCGTGAGCACGTTGCCGCACCCCTGGAACTTTTTTGGCACTTCTTCAAGATAGCGCTCTTCGCAGTTGTGTAGGACGATGATCCACTGGATGTTCTCGAAGCCGATCGTCTGGGAAACGACGGAATCGCGCGCCGCCTGAAACATGGCAAGATCGACGTTGTGGAAAGGGGTGATTACCGATATCGCATATTCTTTCTGACCCATGGTGCTCTCTCCGCATCTACCCGTTTCGTCCATTCGCTATGCCGAAAACGAGCGCTCGAAGGTTACTGTTTGTAGTTGCATTATCGCACGGAGAAGGCGCCAAAACGCAAGGGAGACATTATAACGGTCGTTATGAAGCAACGGCGAAATGGAGCAGGTACTTATCTCAGCACATGGCAACTCGCTGCGCTCGCTTGTCATGCAGTTCGACAAGCTGGGCGAAGAAGACAGCGTCGCTGCGCTGCTCGGCGGCACAGGCGCACAGGAGCATGCCCGACGCAAGCACAACGGCCGCGGTTATCGTTCGCAAACCCATGGCCTCCCCCATTCTCTGCAAGCCGTGAAATCGTCTGCCCAGATGCCTCTTACGCCGGCTGAAGGCTTACCACCTCGTAGTGGCAGCCTTCTTCGGTGCGGAACGGGAAGCACCACCCAGAGGCGCCGCTGCTGATGTAAAGCTCCGTTTCGCCATGGTGGAAGAAGCCGTAGGCGTCGTAGCCTGCCAGCCTGTAAACCGCCTGCAGGGGGAACAGCTGGCCCGCATGCGAATGCCCCGACATCTGCAGGTCCGCACCTGATGCGACCATGTCTTGCGTCTCGTAAGGCGAATGGTCGGCAAGCAGGACGAAGGCATCGTCGGGGCGCGGCGCGATCTGCCCCACATCCTTCCTGCTTGGCATGCTGTAGTCCTCGCGCCCGAAAAGGACCAGGTCATCAGAGATACGAACCCATTCGTCCTGCAGGATATGGATGCCGTTTGCACGCATGGCCTGCTCAAGTTCTTCCGGCGTGAAAGTTCGCTCGGCGGCGGGGCGGTCCATCTGCCGGTCGTGGTTGCCATAAATGAAATACACCGGCGCTTTCACTGCGCCGAACAGGGCGAAGACCTCCTCCATCTCTTCGCGCGTGGTGAAGGCATCGACGATGTCGCCGCCAAGCACCACGAAGTCCGCCCCTTCGGCGTCGATGCGCTGAATTGTCTGCCGGGTGGTTTGCATGCTCTGCGCAGACCCGACATGCAGGTCGGCAACGAAGACGAAGGTGTGGGGGCTGGCAAGCTTGCCGGAGGACACCTCGACATGGTTCGCTGAGACGATCTGCATATTAATAGTTCCGAATAGGAGGAATGCGACTGTGCAGACAATGCTGAGCGCAATCTGCAGGCGCGAGCGGTTCATTTTCTTGCTTGCCTGCCCGACGATCAAGGCAAGCAGATCTGCCACAGCGTCTCCGAAAAGCGCTACATACAATGCCCCGAGCGCGAAGAGCGCCCAGTAGGGCAAGGGCGCGGTGCCCGCCATAACCCCGAACGCGACCAGCGTTCCCAGGAAACATTTTCCGACCGCCAACAGAACGCGAGGAAGCATCCAACCACGTGCGCGGATGGGGCGCTGAACTAAGACCAGCGCAGCGAGCCAGGCTGCAACCAGCAAGCCCCAGATTATGTAAAGGACAACATTCATCTTATATGTCATTTTACACTTTGAATCGGGCGCGCAAGGACGCACCCCCGCCCCCCCTTGCCTCATAGGCCGGCATGGCGCCTTTTCGGCGATTGCGGGCCCTGTCGGCATGCACATGCCAAGCCAGACGCAAGGGGGAACAGCATGAGCGAAATCACGAGACGCGGGTTCGTCGCCAACCAGGGCAAGGCAAAGTAGCCCTCCATATCCCATGACGAGGGACGGGTGCTTTTCGTCATTCTTCATTCCTTCGTCATTCGGGGGTACCAACTAACCGATTCATAATAGTCCAACTAACCGATTATAAATAGTCCAACTAACCGGTTCAAAACTGTCCAACTAGCTGATTCATGCTATCATGTCGCCTGAGGTGATAGCATAATGCCACATAGAACAATCAAAGAGCTACCTGATGACGGGTACCTCCCGAGAATTGCGGACGGCATGCTGGAGCGTGCGTTACGCTCTTCGGGTGCCGTGAGCATCAGGGGACCCAAATGGTGCGGCAAGACCGCGACGGGCGAACGCCAGTCCGCAAGCCAGGTATTCATGCAAGACCCCGACCGGAGCGCCACGCTGCTCGCACTCGCAGACAGCAAGCCCTCGGCCATCCTCGAGGGCGAGGAGCCAAGGCTCATCGACGAATGGCAAATGGCCCCGCAGCTCTGGGACGCCGTAAGGTTCGCCGTTGACAGGGGCCACGGGCGGGGAAGGTTCATCCTCACGGGCTCCTCGACCCCGCGCAGGCGGCCCGCGCACTCCGGCATCGGGCGGATAGCAAGCCTGAACATGGGCACGATGACCCTTTTCGAAACCGAAGAATCGAACGGCTCCGTGTCGCTTTCCGACCTGTTCGCCAGCGGCGGCGAGGGCGTGGGAGGCATCTGCGACCTCGACATAGACGATTATGCGTTCGCCATCTGCCGGGGAGGCTGGCCCGAGGCCGTCACCGAGCAAGACGATCGCATCGCACTCTCGATGGCGGGTGACTACGTGCAGGAGCTACTTGAGCGCGACATCGAGGAAATGGACGAGAAGCCGCGCAATTCAACCTGGATGCGCGCGCTGCTCAGGTCGTACGCACGAAACATCGCTACGGAAGCCGCCGCGACGACGATAGCCACCGACATGCAGGGACATGTTCCTTCCAGCGAGACGGTTGCGGACTACCTCGATGCCCTAACGCGCGCATGCGTGGTCGAAGATCTCGAAGCGTGGAACCCGAGCCTTCGGTCGAAGACCGCCGTGCGCACTAGCCCCACCAGGCATTTCTGCGATCCTTCGATCGCCGCGGCGATGCTTGGCGTGTCGCCTGCTGGCCTGCGCGAAGACTTCGAAACGTTCGGCCTGCTGTTCGAGTCCTTATGTGTGCACGACCTGCGCGTGTACGCGCGGGCGCTAGGCGGCGACGTGTTCCATTACCGCGACAAGACGGGGCTCGAAGCCGACGCCGTCATCCACCTGCACGATGGACGTTGGGCACCCGTGGAGGTGAAACTCGGCAATCGTTTCATAGACGATGCGGCAAAACATCTGCTGAAGCTTGCGAACAGAGTCGACCAGAAGCGCCAGGGAGCGCCATCGTTCCTCATGGTCCTCTCCGCTACCCAAGCCGCCTACCTGCGGGATGACGGAGTGATCGTAGCCCCGCTGGGAACGCTTGCGCCCTAACAAGCTATTCGCCGCCCAAGAAACCTTATGACGAATAGGTATGACGAATAGAGGGAACGGGTGCTTTTCGTCATAGAGGACCAGAATGACGAAAAGCACCCGCCCCTTTTCGCCATTCCCCTTTTCGTCACCTTCACTGGCTCTTCGCGTGGATGAGGGCCACGATAGCATCGGCGGATTGGGGCTGCTGCGCTTCGCGGCTTATCGTCGCGATACCATCGCCAGCCTGGTCGCCGTAATTCCCGTAATTGGCATGATTGCCGCCGTCGATAATGAGCTCGCTTGACGCAGCCGGCAGCTTATCGTGCGCGTTGTCGTACGCTTCGCGATTCAGCACGCCGTCGTTGCTCCCCAGTATGGTGACCACGTTTCCACCGTAATCCGAAAGATCGCATGTGGGGTAGGACGCCATAAGCGCGATGCCGGCAAAAGAGCTTTCGTGACGCGACAGGTAGTTTGCCGCCGCGACGCCTCCGAGGGAGTGTCCCGCGATGACCATGTTGCGATCTGCGGAAACCGGTCCTGCACGCCGTCTGCCGCATTCTCATTTAGAGTGGCGAGGTTGAACGGCGGCCTTACTAAAACGCTAAGCACTCCCTGCTTGGCGCAGCGTTCGAGCAGCGGTGCATAGGCCTCGAGCTGCACCTTGCCACCCGGGTAAAACACGAGCCCCATCTGGGGATGCTCCGGTTCGAATACCACCGAGCCATCTGGCAGCTCGGAACCACCACGCCATCGGCGCTGCCGTTTTCGTCGGCCACGGCTGCAAGCGCCGTCGAGTCAGCGCGATAGTAGTCGCTCGCATACCAGACAAAACCGCCGCCAGCACTGCCACCAGCATGCCTATTGCAACCAATATGCGCTTTGCACTCCTGCCCGTATGCAGCAACATCAGCCCCTCTTTGGCGTGAAAACAATGCCCTTTGCAAGCAAGCCGACCATGGCGGGCGAAAGGACGCATTCTGAAGCAAAGGCTCAATCTCGACTATAAAGACACCACCGAAAGCAGCACATTCGCCATTCGGAAACAGTGCGCCCGTGCGTCAAGGGAACCTCTTGTCTCCGATACCGTATTGCAAGAACATGTCGAAGAGCCTTGCGAGGCCCGTTCTCCGCATCTGCCTGCATCGTCCATTCGCTGTGTCGAAAACAAGCGCTCCTACGTTACTGTTTGTAGTAATATTATCGCACGGAGATGGCGCTGGAGCACGAGGAGGGGCACCATGCCCGAGATTACAC
>CAMORQ010000106.1 GCA_946623915.1 uncultured Coriobacteriaceae bacterium
TCGCCTTTGCAAACTTCCGGGAGCTTTCGGGCGGGAACCTTAAGCCCGGTAAGTTCTTTCGCGGGGCATCACCGGTGAGCAACAAGCACAACCGGGCCGCTTACGCGAACGCCTTCATCGCCGAAGCGGGCGTGCAAGTGGATTTCGACTTGGCTGATAGCGACGATGAGATAGAGGGGTTCCTTGAAGAGGACGCCGAAGCGGGAATTGATGTGTCGTATTTCGAGGGCCTCCGCCACGCGGGTAACGTGGTCGCGATTGACCTAGCAGATGCCTATCAATCCGAGGAGTACGGGCAGAAGCTGGCAGGCGGTCTGGTCGAGCTTATGGAGCACGAAGGACCCGTCTACATCCACTGCACCGCGGGCAAGGACCGCACCGGGTTCGTCTGCATGCTGCTCGAAGCGCTCGCGGGGGCGAGCTATCAGCAGATAGTCGACGACTACATGATTTCCTACGACAACTACTACCACATCAATGCGACCAACGATGCGAAGAGGTTCAGCATCATCAAGGAGCAGAGGCTGGACAGTATGCTCCGCCACGTCGTCGGGGCGGAGAAAGGCGCCGATCTTGCAAGCGCCGATCTTTCTGCCGGCGCCCGCAGCTACCTGAAAGATGCAGGCATGACAGACGAGCAAATCGACCAACTTACGACTTACCTCTGCGCATAATGCTGTACGAGCGCAAACTCGGCGGCGTGTACAATAGGGAGCAGAACCGCTGACGGGTGACAGGCGATGCACCCACCAAGAGACGAATGGGGCCCACCATGGAACACGCAAAGTCGCACTTGGTCTATACGATACATGGGTTCATAACCGCATTCGCCATAGCCTGCATGCTCGTGCTTGCCGGATGCGCCCAGGCACCGGCGGATTCTTCTGCCGCGGACGCGGAGTCGAGCGCCGTTGAGGAAGCTTCCGCATGGCAGCCATCTAAGGGTGCGCTTACGCGGCTCGACGAAGACGGCTACCTGTACTATCTCGACTACGCAAAGGACTACTACTCCGACGAAATCTTGCAGGCGCTCGAGGATGCCGGCAAAACCAAGCCCGCTTGCTCGGCGTTCTTCACGCATACGTTGGATGGCGACCCTCTCACCTGCCGCAATTATGACAAGCTGCATCAGGTGTCGGCCGATGATCCGACGCCTACGGGTCTCAATGTGGTCCTGCATTGCGCGCTGCCTGGAAAATACGAATCCATAGCAGTGGGGGACGCTGTCTACTGCGATGATGACAACCCGCTTCTCACGCGCGGTGGCCCTGAGATGGAGGGCTTCAACGTGGACCTGCTGGACACTCTCCCTTACCAGTGCATGGACGGCATGAACGAGAAGGGCTTGATGGTATCCGTCCTTATGGTAGACATAAAGGAAGGCGACGAACCGACGCAGATGGTTGCGGGGGCGTCTATCATGCTACGGCGACTGCTTGACGATTGCGCAAACGTCGATGAGGCCATCGCCTATGTGAACAGCTGCGATATGACGCCCTCCGACTGGCAAAACTGCCACTTGTTCGTGACCGACGCCGCCGGCAACAGCGTTGTCATCGAGAGCCGAAACGGAGAGCTCTCGGTGGTCGAAACCGACGTGGTGACCAACTTCTACGTGGGAAGCGACGATGTCGCCGATTCGTTTCGCAACGGCAAGTTGCGCGAAGAGGCCGTCAAACTGGTAGACGAAAACGGCGAGCCGCGCTATCGATTCGGCTACGGTCACGGCTACCATCGTTTTACGACGCTGGCAAGCCAGCTCGAGATGCATCGCGACACGAATTCGGATGTGTACCGCACGCAGATGACCGAAGCCGAGGCGCTTGTCATGTTGCAGAGCGTCGCGCAGAACGAGCAGACAACGGCTGTCGGTACGTCCTGGACGCAGTTCACCTGCCTGTACCGCAACGCTGAAAAAACGTTCACGGTTTGGCCTTTCCAGAACTGGCAGACAGCATGCACCTTCAACACCAGCGGCGACAGGTTGTCCTAACCTCATAACCGCGCTGATGAAACAGACCACCTACACCTGCACCTACACCTGCACCTGCACCTACACCTGCGCCTTTTGGGGTGATGACATTCTGGAAACTCCCCTTGCGTAGGGTTGCCCTAGCGGCGTATAACATGCTTGGCGTCAGGCGAGAACGAAAGGAGCCCGATAAACCATGACAGACAAACGCCCGGTGTTCGAAAAGAAAGAGTTGGCAATCTCTTCCACTGTTTATGTGTATATAGCAGCAGATATGCTCGCATATGTAGTAGAGGTTGCTCATGAGGACGAGGTGGATGCCGATCTACTGCAAAAAGCCCTCGACCGCACGATTGCGCGCATGCCTTACCTTGCCGACACCTTCCAGATCGAGGACGGGGCTGTGTACTATGCTAGCAACCCGCTTCCCATGGAGGTGGGTCGCGGGCCGCAGTTGCGTCGTGTAGGCGGACGAGAAACCAACTACCATATGCTCGACCTTACCTGCGATGGCAATCGTACTCATTTTTCTATGTTCCATGGCTTCTGCGACGGCAAGGGCATCAACGCGTTTATAGAGTCGGTGCTCCACCACTACTACTGCATGCGCGATGGCAAGGAATACGATTCCTATGGCATCCGCACCGATGCAGACACGATGTCTGCAGAAGAAGAGCTGGAGCCCTACACGATTACCTGCGAGGTAAACCCAGACTTCAAGATGCCACAGAGCACAGCGTTGGATGCACCCTACCATCTGCCCGAGATTACCTTATCCGAGGGCAATGAAGTGCGCGACTGGGGTTTTCGGGTTGATTCGGAGAACTTCATGTCTTTTGTGAAAGCAAACAGCACGTCTCCTTCCGTTGCAATTTCCATGCTCATGGGCGAGGCTATAGCTGCCGTTCATCCCGACAGAGACGCTCCTGTTGCTGCAAACCTGCCCGTGTCAGTCCGGCCCATGATAGGCTGCGAGGAAACTTTCAAGAACTGTTCTTCGCGCATCCTTCTGCCCATCGGCGGTACGCCGCTCGACGCCCTGCCGTTCGCCGAACGCGCAGCGCAACTACGCGGTATTCTTAAACAGCAGATGGAGCCCGACTTGCGTGGCAGCGTACATAATATGTTGGGATCTGTGTACAAGAAGCGCATAGAGGAAGCAACCGATTATTGGGAGGAAATCAAAAAGCCCTCAGCTTTTGCGGGGGTTACCCATGACACCTTCTATGTTGATTACATCGGTCGCCTGCATAAGACGGACTACGCCGACAAAATAACCGACGTCCGATTCCTTTGCAGGCCTGCTATGGGCAATACGCTTCACGTAAATGTAATCGATCATGGTGGGCAGTTCCGAATTGATTGCTTGGCCTGCAGTGATATAACGGCAATTATTGAAGCGTTCGCGCAAGCGTTCGCAGCGCACGGCCTAAATGTCGAACGCAGGCCGGAATATCGCTTCACCCTACCTGCCACCAACTGGCGCGACGGCATCGAATGAGACAGGGGCGATGTGTTCTAAACTCAGCATCGTGAAAAACCTAGGGCAAAGGAGTGGCAACTAGTGCATATTCGAAATAAGACCGCGTCGGCGATTTGGAAGATCGTGTTGGTTGCGGTCGCCACGTACGGGCTTCTCGACGGTGCAGGCATCCTTGCCGGCACCTATCACACCGGGTTCCCCCACATGTTCACCAACGTCTCCAACATCTTCGCTTGGGGGTATTTCCTCGTGGCTGCCATACGGCTCGTCGCAAGCAGGGGAGAGGAAGCTAAGGTCTTCGCGCCGCAAGCCAAGTACACGGCCATGATCTCGCTTTTAATTACCGCGCTGATAGCGCACTTCATGCTCTTCGACGCCATGTTCAAGGACGGCCAGCTCGTGTTGCATCTGGTCGCTTTGCACTACGTCGTGCCGACCATGGCCCTCCTCGACTGGCTGCTGTTCGACGAGAAGGGCAAGATGGTCGCCTGGGGTCCTTTTGCGTGGCTGTCCCTGGCGGTCGTCTACCTTGTCGTCGTGATGATCGGCGCGGGCCCTCTCGGCCTGGATTTGGGAGGGGGCACCACAGCCGGGGTAACCAGGTATCCCTACACCTTCCTCGATCCCGCCATCTCCGGTGTCGGCGGAGTCGCGCTCTTCATCGTCGCGATGATCGTCGCCTTCGTCGTGCTCGGGTACCTGATCTTCGCGATCGACAAGATTCTCGGCCGTATTGCCAATCGCAAATAGCCCGCGGTTCTTTCGTCTAGTCGCGCGTGCGCCTGCGGGCCGCGATCCCCAGCGCCGCAGCGGCTAGCGCCACGAGGGCGGTTGCCGCGGGAGCCGCGTACGGCACGGCGTCGCCAGTTTTGGCGAGGCTCGACCCGCTCGACCTGCCCGCACTGACAGTCCTGGTGGAGTCGCTCTTCGCGGCGCTTACCCTGAATTTCACGACCTCCGTCTTCGACGAGACCACCTTGGACTCGCCGTCGAAAGAGGTGTTCGCCTGGTAAGGCACCGACGCGATGTTCTGGGCGGCGTTGAGGTAGGAGTCGAGATTCGCGCCCGAGCGCAGCTTGGCCCGATAGGAAATCTGCATGGTCTTACCGCGCAGGGCCGTGGCGTCGTCTATCGACACGGTCAGCCTCTGGCCGTCGATGGTTACCTTGGCATGGCTCAGCGTCGCGCCGTCGCTCGTCACGGCAACGCCATTGGCGTCCACGGTGTATTGCAGGACGCTATCGAGGTCGACCCACGTGCGCACGGACGTCGCCCAGCTGGGCACTTCCTGGTTCACGGTGTAGGTGATCTCGTCTGTTTGAGAGGCGAATGCGGCACCCTTGCTGTTGCGCATGGTCGGCGCGGGATAGGTCTTCTCGACAATGGTGGAGGTAACCGTCTGCGCCTGGGAGTCGGTATGGCTCGCATCGCCAACCACCTTGTAGTAAATCGTGTACTCGCCCAGATCCGTCGCAGTGGGCAGCTCGGCGGCGTACGTCTTCCCGTCGAGCGAGTAGAGCATGGTGCCGCCGCTGGCCGCGCCCGCCGTCACCAGCTCCTGGGGCTTGCCGGTGTAGAAAAGGTTCTTCCCCGCAGGCGACGTCGTGGCAAAAGCCGTGGTGCCCGGGAAGAGGACCCGTTTGTGGCCGCTCAAGTCCCCGCCTTCCGTGTTGACCGCAAGGGACGTCTTGCCCTCAGTGCCGGCAACGTCCGAATAGCCGATTCCGTCAGCGGCGTTCTTCACGCTGGTGTCCGCGTTGATGGCGCCGGCGGGGCCCTGGGCGACAAAAGACGCAATTCCCTCTTCGATCACGAGCGAGCCGTTGCCGGATTCGCCCCGGGAATTGTTGGCGCTCACACCGTATGACTTGTCGCCATTTCCAACTGCCTGAACGGAGCCTCCCTTTACGGTCATGATGCAGCCGTTGATGCCGATGGCACTGCTTTCGCTTTCCCTGCTTTCTGCTACGACGCTGCCGCCGTTGATGACGATGCCAGGCACCAATTCCGTTTCACCCGATGAGGGATAACGCACCGCGTAGATGCCGTATTGGTGGCCGCTCGCGGTGACCGTGCCGCCGTTGACGGTGAGGGTGCCGTACTCGCAGGCAATGCCGCAGGGGACCATGATGCTTGTGGTGTAGGAATCGGGAACGGTGCATTGGGCGGAAACCTCGCCGCCGTTGACGGTGATGTCGCCTCCCACGGAGATGCCACGATATCCCTTGGCGGTTACCGTGCCGCCGTCGATTTTCACGTCACCATAATCGGCGCTTATCCCGTAAAGCGAGTCCGCGCCCCCCGTGGCTCCGGCGGTAACCGTCCCGGCGTCTGCGCCGATGGCAATCGTGCCCTCGTACGAATAAATGCCGTAGTCGTAGCCTGCCGCCGCCACCGAGCCGCTCTCGACGTTCACGTCGCCCTTCGCATAGATGCCAGACTCTCCGTCTTCCATGGCGCCGGCATTTGCGGCGAGGCTGCCCGTTCCTCTGATAGTCAGGTTCCCCGTGCAGAAGATGCCGCTGTAGCGATGAGTTGGATCTTCGTCTTCTTCGTTGGCGCTGCCTTCCGAAGCGCCGCCGTCCGCGGAATCGGCGGTGACGACGACGCTGCTCTCGCCCGTAAGTTCGACCACCAGCGCGCTGCTGTCGTTCCAAAAGATCGGGGCGTGGCGATAGTAGTCCCATTCGCCATCGTAGTCCTGCAGCACTTCCACATGGCCCGGACCCGTGTAGCTGTAGCCGCTCAGCGTCAAGGTAGCGGGGTTGCCGTTCGCGGCCGGTTCGAAGCTCCAGCCCTCGCCCTCCAGGTTAGTGCTCGTGACCTGCGTCTCGCCAACCCAGAGGGGGTAGGTCTCGTCGGCGGCAAGCGTAACCACGGACGCAGTGTGACCGGCTCCGGTATCATCCGCCAGGGCCTTTCCGGCACCCGCGCCGGACATAAGCCCCAGCACCATGACGATAGCTGCAACCAGGCTTAGTGCGAGCCTTGGCATCTTTCCTTTGCGAATTGCTTCCATGTTGGTCTTACCTCCCGGCACGTGACGCGCCAATGTCTCGAAACGGCCTGCTCCGACGCGGAAAAAGCAGTTGCGTCCAATGTTAGCACGAACGTCGCCTGGGTACGGATGGCTGCGGATGATGCGAGGGTAGCTTTCACTGGAACTTTCACTGGAGTAGGGTCGCCGTCTAGCAGCAATCGAGTCCATCATGACAAGGGGACAGTATGACAAGGGGACAGGTCATTTGTCACATGACAAGGGGACAGGTCATTTGTCATATTCTCGTACGATATACGGCCTAGCCGA
>CAMORQ010000107.1 GCA_946623915.1 uncultured Coriobacteriaceae bacterium
GAAAGACGGCGCGTCGCGCCGTCGCATGGAGCAGGGGGCTGAACAGTTCGTCTTAGTGCAGAATGCCAGGCATGAACCGCAAGCCGGCGCTTTCGAGCATCTGCCGGGAGATAAGATGGAAGCAGGCCGAGCAACAGTACTGTTCTATTTCCTGATAGCGGCTGAACAGCTCGGGTCCAGTGTGAACCCCTTCGATGCTGTCGCGCTCTTCGTAGAACGTCAGAGGGCGCAAACGCGCCATTTCGTCGTTTTCGTAAAACGCTTTGCCGGTGAAATCGACCAAATCGGCTCCGAATGCATCGGCTGCGCCCAGCAACCTTTCCAGCGCATCGTCTGCCAAGTAGTCATCGGAGTCCAGAAACATCACGAAATCGCCCCGTGCCGCGTCCAGGCCGCTGTTGCGCGCCGCGGAAAGGCCGCCGTTTTCAGCGCGCTCGACGAACACGAAGCGCTTGTCTTCGCCCGCCGTTTCGCGCGCCGCGGCCAACGTATTGTCGGTGGATACATCGTCGACGCAGATGGCCTCCCAGCCATCGAATGTTTGGCGCACGAGCGACTCTAGGCATTCGCCTACATAGTCCTCCACGTTGTAAAGCGGTACGATTACCGTTATGCGTGGGGTCATGGGCGCTCTCCCTCAAACGCTTGACGGAACACATCTTCACAGGAGTGGTCGGTCTCGAAGGCCAGGTAGACGTCCTTGAATGCGGCGTAGGCGTCGGCCCACTTGGCCTTCGTTGCATCCAGGTTGCGCAACGCGTCGATCACTTCGTCGGTGGTTCGCAAAAGCGGTCCGGGCGTCTCGCGCTCGAAATCGAAGTAGAACCCGCGCAGGTCGTCGCGGTATTCTTCGAGGTCGTACGTGAAGAACAGCATGGGTCTGTCCAGCAAGGCGTAGTCGAACATCACCGACGAGTAGTCGGTGACCAGGACGTCGGCAGCCAGTAGCAAGTCGTCGATCCGCGGTTCGTAGGTAAGGTCGCGTACCGTGGTGCCCATGCGTTCGCGCATCGTGAACCCGGGAAGCGAAAGATTGTGACGGCGCAGCGCGAATTCCCAACCATCGCCCAGCTCGTCGCTCATGCGGGCAAGGTCGAGATGCAGATCGAACCGGCGCCCGATGCGCCACGTGGGGGCGTAGAGGACGAGTTTCTTGGAAGGGTCCAATCCCAAACGCCGCTTGCAAGCCGCTTGCTGTTCGGGCGTGTCCCTCGCAATCAGCTCGTCGGTGCGCGGATACCCGCTGTTCAGGAATCCACCTTCGTAGCCGTAGGCGCTGCGCGCGTATCCTTCGGTTTGGATGTTCTGCACGGTGATGTAGTCCCACTGCCGCGTGCGCTCGATGTATTCGGCTCGGCGTTCTTCGGTGGGAGCCCAGGTTTCCACGTCCAGGCCAACATGCTTGAGCGGTGTTCCGTGCATGGTCTGCAGCACGGTTTGGCCGGCGCGCTTCACGTACGTGCCAGGCAAGTCGGTGTTGGTCACCAGGTACTGCGCACGCGCAACGGACCAGAAGTAGGGCAAGGTGTCAGGCACAACGCTGCGAGCCCCTTTGCCACCGGGAATGCGCGAATCGTGTAGGATCCAGGTTAGACGGTAGTCGCGGTGGTGCTTTTCCATGTGGCGGTAGAGCGCACCGGGATTGCAATCAGTAGAGCCGGCGAAGTACGACTCGAACACCACAAGACGCTTCTTAACGGGCAGTTTTCGCATCAGCGGGTAGGCCACGTACTGGATCATGCGGCGTTCCAGTTCGGTGCGTTCGTAGAACTTGCGGATACGGTGGACGCGCATGATGGCGGAAGGGTAGCGGCGGTCGAAGTGGTAGCGGTAGCCGCCTTTCTGCACGCGGGTCAAAGCGTCGCGCGCGTCTTCGGCGCAGTAGAGCGGCCAGCGCAGATGCTTGCCGTTTGCGGCTATCCCTTCGACGAACACATCGTAGTTGTCGTCGCGGATGGATCCCACGCATCCTTCGTCGGCGAAATCGATGACGGCGTACGTGCCGGTATCGTCGTGCGCGAGCGGCATGCGTGCTTCCGCACGGAACAAACGCCCGCGGAAAGCGACGGCGCTCACGCTGTCTGCAAGCGACGGCGGCACGTCCACGTCCATGCGCAGCTTCCACCCCTTCTGGGTGCAGCGCATGCACACCGCCCCAGGTTCCATGCGGCTGATGCGCAACACGCCGTCACGTTGCTCTATGGCGCGCCAAAGCTCTTCTGGCTCGCTTTCGTCCACCGCGCGGTAGAAATAGCGGGGGGTGGGTCCGAAATAGCAGTTCTGCACGGCAAGTTTGTCGCCGTCTACGTTGGGGTTGAATTCCTTGACGGTGCCGTTGGCGCATGCCAGATGGAACACGCCGTCCTCGTCAAGCGCGATGTCGTCGACGGCTGACGGGTTGTCGCTTACGACCACCTTCATCGTGCGCCGGTAGTCGTATTCGACGTGCACAAGGCGTCCGTCCACGAGTGCGGGCATCGGTTTGGCGCCCCCGCGCGATTCGGGGTGCGCCAGCTGCACGGGGTCGCACACCAACCCGTCGTTTTCCACATGCAATTCCACGCGATAGGCCCCTGCTGACAAAGACGTCAAGGGCTCCTGACCTAGTGTTAGGCGCCACCGGCGGGCGCGTTGGTTCTTCACGAGCACCGCGCGGTAGTCTTTGCTCACTTCTATCTTGCGCTTCTTGCGCACGCGCTGCTTTGCGCAGTCGAAGGTTGCCGCAACGTTGCCCTGCATATCCACCAGGTAAGCGGCGAGTTTCACATGCTTGAAATCCGTGCGCTTCATGTTCACGCGGATGTCGAGGACCAGCCCGCTTTCGTCCAGTTGCGCTTGCCTCACGCGTGTGCGCAAGCCAGTCGCGCGCAGTTCTTCGGTCATGTCGCACAGCTCGTCGGTCACGCCTTCCAAGGGGAACTTCCCGATGAACCTGTCGCCGACTTTGCGCACCTTTAGCGTGTCGTAGCCGCGGTTTTGATACTTACGCACGGCTTTCAGGCCTTCAATGTCCCCTTGGGAAACGTAGTGCAGCTTCAAGCGCTCTATGGCACGGGCTTTCGCCAGGGCGCGTTCGTCGAGCCGATTCAGATACTCGCGCAGCGTGCTGCACACTTCTTCAGTGAATTCGTCTTCGGCGTTGTCGACTTTGTCCAGGTACAGTGGGAAGTCGATGTCGAGCAGTTTGCGGTCCTTGGCCAGATGGAGATCGCGGTCTTCCACATGTTCGTCGAAGAACGCATCGTTGCTGCGTATGGCCTTCATCCTGTCGCGGAAGTTGTCGAGCGAACTCTGATTCTGCGTGATCGATTTGCTCGAGCCGTCGCGGAAGCGCCAGTGGTAGATGATGCCGTCTATGCGAGCGACCTTCTTCGCTTTGAAGTGCAGGGGCAGTGTGGTAGGGATGTCTTCATAGAGCATTCCCTCGGCCCAGGTGGTGTTCTCGCGTTCGTAGAAGCTGCGACGGTAGATCTTGTTCCACGCAGTGGAGTCGTAGACCAGCTGCGGGTGCGTCGAAACGTGCCCCGCCTCCCAGTCGCCTGCAAGCGCTTTGCGGTGTAGGGAATCGGACCAGCGTTTCTTGGTGTTGAAACGGTCTGCGTCGCCGATGACAATGTCGGCATCGTGGGTCTGCGCCGCATCGACCATGCGCTCGAGCGCGTCGACTTCGACGATGTCGTCGGAGTCGGGGAAGAACAAGAACTCGCCCGTCGCCAGGCGCGCCCCCCAGTTGCGCGCATGTCCAAGCCCTTGGTTTTCGATGCGATGGTAAGCGATGTTGTCGTATTCGCGTGCATACTCCTGTGCGATGTCGCCGCTCGAATCGGTCGATCCGTCGTCGACGATGATGATTTCGATGTTTTCAAGGGTTTGCCCTACCAGCGAGTCCAAGCATTCGGGCAGGTCGTCTTCGACGTTGTACGTGGGTACGATTACGCTGACCAGCGGGGTTTTCGCGTGCTTGGCACTACTCCCGGCATCGCGGCCTGCTGCGTCGTCGGCAATGCTTGCCGCAAAGCCGTCCGCGTCGCCCGCGGCGACATCCGTCTTGCTGCTTGCCTCGTCTTCGGTTTCGCATTCAGCTATGCCGACAGCGTTTTCTTTTGCACTGTCTGCCGGCGAGGCGGCCGCGTCGTTTGCGGCGTCGTCTGCTTCCTCAACAGCATGTTTCGCTGTCGGATCGACGTCCATTTGGTTCCCTCCGGTGGTTGTTATTCATTCACTCCATTATTATATGAGAACATGGCGGGGTTTTCCCTGCTGGAATGAACCGGATTGCATGTTCCCGAAAGAAGGTCGGTCACCCATGTCGCCAACCATATCGCTCGTCGTCCCTTGCTACAACGTGGAAGCTTACGTCGAAGAAAGCCTGCGTACGGCTATGAACCAGACCTTCGACGACATCGAGATAATCTGCGTCAACGACGGTGCGACCGATTCGACGCCCGACATCCTACGCCGTCTAGCGGCCGAGGATGCTCGCATTCGCATCATCGACAAACCCAACACGGGCTACGGCAACTCCATGAACATCGGCTTTGATGCGGCGGTGGGGGACTACTTGGCCATTTTCGAACCCGACGACCTGATGGAGCCCGAGATGCTCGAGGTGCTTCACCACATCGCCCTGGATACCGGTGCTGACGTGGTGAAAAGCAACTACTATTACTACTATTCGAAGCCCGAGCCGCGCGATGTGTTTTGCGACCAGCTGCGTCCCGAAGAATGCAATCACGTGTTCCGTCCGCTCGACGAGACGCGCATCTTCTTCGTGCAGCCTTCCATTTGGTCGATGATCTACCGGACCGACTTCATCCGCAACAACAACATCCGGTTCAACGAAACGCCGGGAGCGTCATATCAGGACGCGTCGTTCAATTTCGAGGTGTGGTTGCGTGCCGAACGCGTCTACCTGGTTCATGATGCGCTCATCCACTACCGGCAGGACAACGAAGCGTCTTCGGTGAACAACCCCGGCAAGGTGTTCTGCGTATGCGATGAATACGAACGTATCTACGCCACAATCGATGCGCTTGGCGATCCGGAGCTCGAGCGGCGTCTGCGTGTGATGCTTTCTCCGCGCAAGATGAGCACGTATTATTGGAACTACAAGCGCCTCGCACCTGATTTGGGTCTGCAGTTCCTCTATCGTGTGCAAGAGGAGTACCGCGAACACGAAGCACGCGGCGAAATCGATTGGGAGAACTTCCCGGAAACGCGCCCAGAGCTGAAGGAGTTGGCGCGCATGGTCATAGACGACCCGCTGCTCTACCACCTGACGCACACCGACGACTCCACTGAGTCGAATGCCTGGCGCACGCTCAAGCGCTATTACCGGGCAGGTGGCCTGCCGTACGTGTTGAAGCTCATTCGCTGGAAGCTGTAGGTTTCAGGCACAGGAGCAGCACCGGTAGCGACGCCATCACCGGCAGGAAATAGCGGATGCAGCCATTGACGGGCGAAAGCATGCACACGAGCAGCGTGAGCAGGCAGGGCAGCGCCAACGCTACGGCAACCCAGCGTTTGCGCGAAAGCGCGTAGGCGAACATCACAAGCAGCGTCCACACATACGTGCCGCAGCGAAGGGCGAGCCCCCAGCCGGCAACGAGCCCCGATGCGGTCCCGACGAGCGTGGCCATGCGGCATTTCCGTTCGCTTACCACCAAGCGCCCGAAGTTGAACTGCTTTAGGTACTTCTTTTCTCCAATGGTGGTGAAGTAGACAGGTTCTGTTCGCCTGACCAGCATGCCGCTCGGGAAGAAATACCCGTACGAAGCGTTCACCGCCGCCTGCACGTAGGCGTCCGGATGCCTCCAGAACAGCTCGGTCCATACGCGGACGAATCCGTTTGCGGTGTCCTGCGGCATGTCGTAGGAAACGGTGCTTTTGACTGGGTCGGCGAGGTTGGGGTCGTAGAGCGCACCGACGTCTTCGCCGCCGAAGTACGTGTCCAGCACAGCGCGCTGCTCTTCGGATACGTCTGAGGGGTAGTCTCGCAGGTAGCGGGCGACCATCTGGTCCGGTAGTGCGAGGATCTCGCGCGACCCTGCGTGGGCGAATCCGAGCGCAGGAGCGATGGCGATGTCTCCAATGGCGATGCAGGCAACCACTACGACTGACACGATGGCGACGCGTCCACGCTGGCTGCGCAAGAGCACGAACATCGCAACGGCCAGCACGGCGGCGGCGTAGAGCCCGTTTTTGCGCAACAGCGACGCAAGCAGCGCCGCCGCGCAAAGCCCGACCCACAGTTTCCACGACGATGGCTGCGAGTGCGAATTCGCCGCAGGTGCTGTCTTGCTTGGTTCTGCAACGCTTGCCGCGCCGCGACTTTCTTTGACGCTGACGTTTCGCAGCAGCAGCGCGGCGCTAAGCAGCATGAGCGCGAAACATGCGGCGAACAGCGTGTCCTTGTAGGGCAGTTGCGCGTAGCTTGCCCAGGTGGGCACGAGGGCGTAATAGGCGAGCGAGGCGAAAACGGTGCCACGGGGAAGAGCGGCGCGCTCTATGGAGCATACGACAGCCGAATAGATGGCGTTGCAGGCAATAGACTGGACGACAACCGCAAGCAGCACGCCACCGTTGTCCGATCCGAACAGCATCCGTCCCGCGTCGTAGAGCCAACCTAGGAGCATTGTCGCGAACCAGGGGTGCGCGTCTAGACGGGGTTTCATCCCGGTGTACTGGGCCAGTTCGTCGATGGCGTCCCATCCAATCGAGCCGGGAA
>CAMORQ010000108.1 GCA_946623915.1 uncultured Coriobacteriaceae bacterium
GGTAGAAAAACCATTTCAGCGGATGGCGCCCTCGCGTGCCGTTATAGGAAAAGACGAGCGGGATGACCGCTGTGTTGCCAAAGACGTAATACAGTAGATACGGCAGGTTCGCCCCGTTGGCGCTTTCGGCCACCCCTTTTGCCAGCGCCGGTCCCACACCGAGTGCGCCAAAGACCAACGGAAGCAAAACCGCGAGTATGGTGCCAAAGCGTGAACCACGGCCGCGGTAGAACAGCAACACAACAGCAGGTCCGATGATCCCCCAATCGCAGAAAGCGCTGACCCACAGCAGCACGCCGGCGACCACGATGCGCAACAGAGAATCGCTCACGTGATCATAGGCCCACAGCAGTACAAGTCCTATGAGCAGCGTGAACAACACGTTGCCTTTATGCCCCAAAAACAACCAAAAGGGTGCTTCCGAAACAAGCGCGAACACAGCCAAGCGCATACCGTATCGCCTTATGTCCGACGTATGGATATAGCCCTCGACAAGCAAAAACGCCATGACAGGAAACGTGATGCCCCCGAGGCCGATGAGAACGCATTGGGCTTCGAAGGGCAAGTGGGGGTAGAATATCAGCCCCGCATGGTCACACGTCATGGCTACAATGGCCACGAGTTTCAACCAGAACGAAGAGACGCCCCGCCCCCCAGCAAGTGGCCAGGAAAAAGATGAGGAGTTCGCAGAAAGCGTTGCGCCCATCGGTGGGTTTGATGACAGGCTTGCTTCAGTTTGCCCCGAAGGGCCCATCGGAGTGGCTGTGGACTGTGTTTCTTCGTTTTGCATGAGCAATAGGATACCGAATTGTTGCGTGGTACACTGCGGAGAACACACGACATGTTGACCCCGCCAAACAACCTGCTAGGAACACCATGGCAAACCAGGAAAACGAAACGAACACCAGCGCCTCGGCGCCAAAACAGGCCCCAGCGAAAGGCCAAATGAGCAAAGGAAGCATTTACCTGATTGTTGGTGTGCTTGCCGTAGCGTTGCTTGTTACGCTAGGCATGCAGATAGCGCGCGGAGGCCTGGCCTCCGATACCCCTGCGGTGAAAATCACTTCCTACGGCGAAGTGGTCGCCGCATTACCGCTCGATACCGACCATCGCCAAACCATCGAATGCGACGAAGGCGTGAACACGGTAGTCGTTGAAGGCGGCACCGTGCATATAGAAGACGCCGACTGCGCAGGAGGTGACTGCATGCGCCAGGGAACCATAACCGAAAGCGGGCAGCTGCTTGTGTGCCTGCCGCATCAGCTGATCGTCGAAATCGTGCCTGCCGAACGCAGCCAGTTCCGGGATCCATCGGTATACACGGGCAACGAGCAGGTGGGCTCGGGCGAGAGTTCTTTAGACGTCGTTTCCCGCTAGGTTGCGCGGGTTACGCAAATCGAATCGAAGCAGGCACGTTGACGACGAAGCGGTCGCCGATTCCACGACCGTCCAGGCCGCCGCACTCTCAGCCCGCTGACCATCTTGGTGAAGGGGACAACTTGCAGGCCTTGCGGCATTAGCCCTAGCGACCCCGGTGTTCGGATAGAAGTTAGTATCTATTAACTCGACTAATGATGCCTACAAGGCTAACCCCGAAGGCTACTTCGACACTATCAAGGATCGCGGAGTAGACCTGCACCTGAACACCAAGGCCGAGAAAATCCTGACTGACGGTGGCGTTGCCATTGGCGTCGAAGCCACCGACGGCGACGGAAACAAACTCACCGTCTATGCCGACTCCGTTGTCATTGCCACGGGCGGGTTCGGTGCGAACAACGACATGATTAAAGAGCTGAAGCCTGAAATCGACGGCTACGTGACCACCAATGCGCCGGGTATCCAGGGCGAAGGCATCGTCATGGCCCAGGAAGCGGGCGCCGATGTGGTCGACATGGACCAGATTCAGCTGCATCCGACCGTCCACGTGCAGGACGGCGCTGCCAGCCTGATCACCGAAGGTCTGCGTGGCGACGGCGCCATTCTGGTTAACCAGGAAGGCAAGCGTTTCTTCGACGAAGTGTCCACGCGCGACAAAGTGTCTGCTGCCGAAAACGAGCAGACGGGTGGATTTGCCTGGCTGATTGTGGACCAGAAGATGCTTGATGCTTCGAACGTCATCAAGGGCTACGTTGACAAGGGCTGGACGGTTACCGGCGAAACCGCCGAGGACCTGGCCACCGAAATGGATGTCGATCCGGCAGCTTTGGCAGAAACCATCGAAACCTGGAATGGTTACGTGGCGGAAAAGAACGACCCCGACTTCGGGCGTACGTCTTTTGCCGAGCCGCTGGAGGGTCCCTACTATGCACTGACTGTGCAGCCAGGCATCCACCACACCATGGGAGGCACCAAGATCAACAGCGATGCTGAAGTTGTGGACACTGCGGGCAACGTCATCCCCGGCCTGTTCGCTGCGGGTGAAGTGACCGGCGGCGTGCATGGTGCCAACCGCCTCGGTGGGAACGCGGTGGCAGACTTCAACATTTTCGGGCGTATTGCCGGACAAGGCGCCGCCGACTACTCCGAAGAGGTTGGCGAACTGGCTGCTGCTGCATAATGGCTCGAGTCGAATTGTTGCCGTAGTGTTCGGTTGACACAGACGAAAGCGAAGTCGTTGCAGGTGTCTGCGTGTTTGCAGGCACCTGCTGTTTTTGGTGCTAAATGTGCACATGCTTCAATCAGGGTCGCAGCCGCGGCCGAATCTTCATTTGATACACTGACGTTATGCAGGGCGGTTTGCACACACGGGTATTTCGGGCGTTCAACACGGTGAACGCGGTTTCAGCTGTCAGTAGGGATAAGGCGTTGGCAGATGCTGCGTTCGATGTGGTCGAACAGCGCTGTGCAGCCTACGAGCGCCTGTTCAGCCATACCCTGCCCGGCAGCAGTTTGTCGCGCGTGAACCAGGCGGCGGGCGCACCCGTCGAGGTGGAGCTCGAACTTGCCGAACTGGTAAAACAGGCTCTGGGCTACTGCTCCGCCACCGACGGTATGTTTGACATTACCATGGGCCCGGTGGTGGCGCTGTGGGATTTTCATCAGGGTGATCAGCAGCTAGAGCAAAACGCGGAAGCGCGAAAGGTGCATGTTCCGTCGTCCGAAAGCCTGACCGAAGCGCTTACCCATGTCAGCTGGCGAGGCGTCCACGTGGCAGATCGGACAATCCGGCTCGACGACCCCGAAGCCCGCATCGTGCTCGGCGGTGTGGCGAAAGGCTATATTGCCGACGGCCTGGTGCGGCTGATGAAGGAGTGCGGTGTTGTTCACGGTATAGTGAACCTCGGTGGCAATGTGGCCGTGTTTGGGGGGAAACCCGATGGCTCGCCCTGGAACGTGGGGCTGCGCGTGCCGCGTTCGAGCGCCAAAGCAGAAGAGCAGTCATTCGGCGTCGTTGGCCTAACGGATGGCTCGGTGGTCACATCGGGGATCTACGAGCGCTGCTTCACGGCGCCCGACGGCACGTTCTACCACCACATTCTCGATCCGTGCATCGGCATGCCGGCCGAAACCGACCTAGCGTCGGTGTCGTTGGTCAGCGAACTGTCCCTCGACGGGGACGGCTACACTACGGCGCTTGTCGTCATGGGACTCGAGCGTGCTCACTCGTTCGTCGAGCATCTTCCTGGTTGCGAGGCGGTGTTTGTAACGCGCGACAACCAGGTGTATGCCACAAGCGGCATCGGCCGAGATGTGCCTTTCAGCATGTGATTATGCCGAAGTATATTCGTCTGTGGATGCGTATTTCGCCGACTTGGATAGAATCGGTCAGGTGGTGAAGGACCAGATAGGCTACGTGCCGTGCTTCATCCGTTTGCCGGGAGGTTCGCCAACGCCATTTCCGCCGACTATTCTTCTGGCATCATGTCTACACTTGTTGAAGAGGTCCAGGCTCGTGGCTATCAGTACTACGACTGGGATGTTTCCTTTGGCGATGGCGCCGAGCACACGGCCGAGGAAATGGTGGGTTACGTGAAAGAGGGCACGTTGGATACCAACATCGTGCTTTTGTGCCACGACTCGGCCGCCAAGCAGACAACCGTAGAAGCGCTGCCCGAGGTCATCGAATACTACCAGGGCCTAGGCTACACGTTCGAAGCCATTGACCGCACCACCTGGACCCCTCACCACGGCGTGAGCAATTAGGTGGCAAAACCTGAATTCGTAGGTCGTCTTTGTTGCGTAACGGCACGGGGATAAGGTGGAGGTCGGCCTCTGGTTGCCCTGTTGCGGGGGAACAAACCCGTGCCCTATCTCTCTGATTCATGGATAGGCACTATACTTAGATTCGTGAAACACTTGCGCAGACAGTACCCGGTTATGTTCGCGATTGCTGCGGCCGCAGTTGCGGCACTGTGCTTTCGGCTGGTGCCGGAATCCGTTGTGTGGTTGCTTGCGGGCGCGGGAGTCGCACCAGAGTTATTCCTTGTGTTTCTGCAGACGTGTCTAGCCGCAGCGGCAATGGCAGCAATCTACGTGCTTTCGGGCGGGTTCTGCTTCGATGCGCCCGACACTGCAAGCACTGATGGCCGAATTGTCTCCGATAAAGAATTTCCCATGCGCAGGGCGATGCTGATAGTGTTGGGGGTTGCGGCGATTGTCGGCGTTGCGAAAGTGCTTGTGCAGGGAAGCGGCTTTTCTGCGACGCCTGCGGCGTTGGCTATGTTCGTGGTTATGCTTGTTGCCACAGGCGTGTTCGAAGAAGTGCTTTTCAGGGGGCTGCTCTTCGAAGGTTTCGCGCGCTCGTTTGTGTCTGCAGGAACACGCGGCAACGCAGTGCTTACAGCGGCCATAGCGACTTCGGTGCTGTTCGGAATTCTGCATGTGTCGAGCGATCTGGGGTCGCTCTTCCGTGTGACGGCATATGTGGAGGCTGCAGCAAAAATCGCAGAGTGCGCCCTGTTTGGTATGATCATGTGTGCAATTAGCTTGCGTGTGCGCAGTATATGGCCCTGCGCAGCGCTGCATGCGATGTTCGACATTCTTTCCGAAACACCCATTTTTGCAACAACGGGTGTGCAGACGTCCACGTACCTTACAGGCTCACCTGCCGACTTGGCGGTTGTGGCGGGTGCGGCATTGCTGCTGGTGCTGCCCGCTAAGTGGGCGGCCGATTGCCTGAAGGCGACAGAGCTTCACGGTACAATAGCGCCATGAACAGACTGGAAGCACTGCATATTTTGGGCTTGGACGAAGACGCCACGGCTGATGACATCAAGACCGCCTATAAAGAAACGGCGCAAATCCTGCACCCCGACCGTTTTGCCGGTAACAAGAAGTTGGCGGACCGCGCTACCGAGCAGTTCAAAAACCTGCAGGAAGCCTACGAATACCTGATCAGCGGAAAAGGTGCGCGCTCAACAGGGGCTGGCGGCTCATCGCGGGCTGGAGCCTCCGGCAGAAGCGCTTATACCAGAGCCGACGAGCTTGCCGCCCGTTTGGCAGGCATTTCTGCAGCGCGCGTTCAGCTGGTGGCGCAGCGCGATTCCCTTCTTGACCAGCGTCGTCGCGGTATCGGATTTTTGGTGGTCGGCCTGCTTGTGGCGTTTCTGTTCCGACGCCTTCGCCCCATCGCCGCTATTGCAGGCGCAGCGTTTGTGTGGGGGCTCGTCGACACCATATCTGCGACAAGCAATCTGAAAGACCTAGACAAGCAGCTTGATACGCTGGCCAAGCAACGCAGCAGCATCCTCGCCGAATTGGAAGATCTGGAATGAACGAAGAATCCGCCCGCTGTTAGTGCGGATACTTGTCGTTTCGTTGGGGTGCTGAATCGCAACGCGCCTAACCAAACCGCGGTATTTTGCTGTGTGGCGCAACGTGGAGGAATCGGTCGTTGTCCCATGGTCCCGTAAGCAAATGCTCGACGTATTCGATGCTCACCGGTTCGATAATCTGTTTCATCTCGCACACCTCGCATAGGTGGCGCGTCGTGTCCATCAGCGCCTCTATGTCGTAAAGACCGGTGTCGAGATAAGCCATCGTGCGGTAATGCGCGTAAATCATGGACGTGATGTTGTCCGCCATTTCCTGCCCGTACTTGTTCACCGAGTAGTTGTACTCCTGAACGATGCTATGGTCGGCGTCCATCCATCCTTCCGTCAGGAAAAACGCAGCGTGTTCGGCCGAATATTCCTGACGTGCCGCCTTGCTGCCCAGCAGGATGGAAATGCAGTCGTCTACATTGGGGATGATGGCCGTAAAATCGCCAGTGGTTACGCCCTGCAACGCATTGCCGCAGTTGCCGTACCCCATGAGCACCGTATGCGCGTCTTCAATTGAGTCGAAAGCTTCCTGAATGGCGGCCTTCAGTTGATCGGGGAAGTTATGCAGGCCGCGATCCACCCATATTACGCGCCTCACAATACCTGTTGTTTCTTGCAGGTGGTTGATTTCGGCTTCCAACGCATGACACGCGACGATAACTTCGCCATCCCTGTTCTGGCTCATGGCCGCCCCCTTTTCGCTGTCTGTGCTGGAATGATATCACGCATGCAAAATGCCGTGGATAAGAAGTAGCTAGGATAAGCGAAGCGGCGAGGTGCAGTTTTGCGTTAAACGGGTAATAAGAACCGCACGCGAAAGCACCGATGCGAAAGGGAAGGAGATGAACATGAAATTCAGCAAAAAGGCCACTGCTGCCATGCTCATGGTAGTCGCAGTGGCTCTTCTGTCGCTGGGCTTGTTCGCGGTAGGGTGTGCAAGTGGCACC
>CAMORQ010000109.1 GCA_946623915.1 uncultured Coriobacteriaceae bacterium
CTTCGGACACACTGTGTCGGACAAGGTAGTCTTTCATGCCGAGCGCTTCGGGCATCGGCTCGTTTGGGCCCTGTCCGCCCGAAACAATACAGCGCGTCGAAGGATTATCGGCAAGGTAGTCCAAAGCGGCGTCCAAGCGATACTGAAGCACCGCGCTCGGACTACCATCCGCGCGCACTTGGGCCCCGAGCACTACAAGATAATCCAGATTCGGCTCGCCCTTGGATCCGAATTGGCTGACAATAAGCCCTTGCGTCAGCAGGAGGCCGGCCAACGCGACGCCGACAACCGCGCCGCACACGTATTTCGCAGCAACCGGGATCGCATCCCATGCGTGGACGTGCGTCGCCCACGCGCACGCCAAAAACCCCGCGCCAAGCACATACCACACAGCAAAGAAGCTCGTGCCCGATTGGATGAGCATCACACTCACCCCGTACAGGACACTTGCGATTCCCAAGATTGTGAATACGACGACCATGCAACCATGATACTGCACCACCCCAACACGCGGGCGCAACTTATCCCGCAGGTTCTCCTCTGCGCCCGTGGGCGCCCCGTCCCGCAGGTTCACCCTGCGCCGGGGGCGCCCCGTCCCGCAGGTTCACCTCTGCCACGGAGACCGTCCCGTCCCGCAGGCTCCCCTCTGCCACGGGGCTGCCCCGTCTCGCAGGTTCACCTCTGCCACGGAGGCCGTTCCGTCTCGCAGGTTCCCCTCTGCGCCAAGGAGTTACCCTTACACCCACGTGTGCTTGGCCATCTGGCGGGTGCATCTCGGGCAGGCTGAGTTTTCATTTTCATACAAAAGTTGAGAATCCTGCATTGTTTACGTCACATTTTGGGCATTTCACCAAACTTTTGTATGAAAAGTGATGAATATAAGTTACTAACCACCTTCCACTGCAAATGATTCACCTACCGTGCTACGCTGCACGCATGAGCATCACTTTCAACAAGCGAACCGCCTTGGCTGCAATCCGTACCCTGCGCGCCGACACCGCGCGGAAGCGGAAAACAATCGACAGGTGCAATATCGCAGCCCCCGACCCCTCCCCGAGGAAACGCTGGTCGAAAAGCCTCTTCGCGATGATGGACCTGGGACTGCCCCTTCCTCTGGGAAAACTGCCGATAGACGTCGCCGTGCCGGCTGGCTCGAAGCGCCTAGGTGCTGAAGGGGTCCTTAACACCACGTATTGCGAAACGGCCATCCCCGAGAAATCTTTCATCGACTTAGGCGATGGCGTCTGCATAAGCGGACCCGAGTTGTTGTTCGTGGAAATGGCGTCATCGCTGAACCCGATCGAGCGTATTGTGCTTGGCCACGAGCTGTGTGGCTCGTTCAGCCGCGACCCGATCGACCCCTACAACGGGCCGATAGCATACGGGGTAGACCCGATAACGAGCGTGGAGCGCATCCGGGCGTTCGTCGACGGATCCAGCTACGTGCATGGCATCGACCAAGCCAGCGCATCCCTGCCCTATCTGAACGACAACGCGTGGTCGCCAACCGAATCGCTTGTGGCTGCTCTGCTCAGGCTGCCTTCAAGCAGCCTTGGCTACGACATCGGGGACATAGAGCTGAACCCTGGTGTCCGCATATCCCAGAAACTGCCGGGATCGAAAGAATCACGGTATCCCGACATCGTGGTTTCGGACACTTCGGTAGGGGTAAACTACGACGGCCTCGTCCACCTCGACCTTGACTCCATCGTCAAAGCCGCGCTGGATGCAGGCGCTCATCCAGAAGCTAGGCAAGCACAGACGGCCTTGGCCAACGCCGTGCAGAGCGTCCGGTTGAAGGCGGTCGATGACATCCGGAGAAACCGCGAGCTTGCGGTAAACGGCATGTTCGTGCTTCCCGTTACGAAAGAAGACCTCTATGCGCCTGGCGGAATGGATGCTATCGTCGGGCAATTGCTGGACGCAATCGAGCGGACGACGAACCGCGATATGGGAACCCAACGGTCGATGCTGAGCAAGAAAGCACTGAGCCGCGAGCGCCACCGCGCCATCCTTTCGCTCCTTCCTGGTAAGTCGGAGCGCGGCATACAGATTGGGCGATTCATCGGCGGCCACAAATTGGTGGATGATCCCCAAACGACGCAAGAGTACCTGATAGAGCTCTAGCAGGCAGCGAGCAACTTACGACTGGTAACAACACGGTGCAAGCTGGCCGCGGGCGTAGACGTTGTTGCGGGCACGGGTGCAGCCGCGGGCAGGATGTGGACGAAAGCTCAGGCGCGGGCAGGGCGCAGGCGAAGGCGCAGCCGCGGCGGGGGGCGCGGGCTAAGGCTTTGCCGCGAGTATGTCTGCGGGCGATCGTGCAGGCGCGGGCGGACCACGAAGGCCCCTGCGTTCACCTGCGCCGCCCTGCGCATATTCACGCCAACTCGCGCCGTCCACGGCACCGCCACTTGCACCAAGCACCGTCCTTCGGCGCCACCCTTCACCGTCCTTCAGGTCCACCCTTCACCGCCCTTCGGCCCCTCACCACCTTTCGGCCCCTCATCGTCCTCCATCCCGTCGGCCACGTAGAGGATGTATGTGTTTGGTTGCCCCGCCCGTTTCCATGCTACAATGCATTCCGCTTGTCGCCCATGCACAAGCGAACAACAGGTGTTTCTTGCTCAACCACCTCTAAAAAACAAGGAGAATTGCACTATGCCTTCCAACAACAACGGCCCGTCGGATTTTCGCGTCCTTTTGCGCAGTGCGCCGCCGCTGATCGTGACCATGATGGTGCTTTCGATCGTCGGCATGAACCTACTTGCCAACAAAAGCATCAACACGGGCGTCGATTGGCTCGCGCTCGACTGCGGCCTCCTGCTTTCATGGATGTGCTTCCTTTCCATGGATGTGCTCACACGCTGCTTCGGACCGAAAGCGACAACGCAACTCGCGGTCGTAGCACTCGTGCTGAACCTTGTCATTGCCTTCGTGTTCTTCGTGGCGGGCAGCATTCCCGGCGTGTGGAGTGCGAGTTTCGTCGAGGGAAGCGAAACGGTGATCAACGACGCCGTCGACGGCATGTTCAAGGGAACCTGGTTCATCCTTGCCGGCAGTTCGATTGCTTTCCTGGTGTCCGCTGTGGTGAACAACTACCTCAACGCGGCCATCGGGGCGCGCCTCGCACACGATACGGGTTTCGGCGCATTTGCGGCCCGGTCCTACATCTCGACGTTCGTCGCCCAGACGGTCGACAACCTGGTGTTCGCTCTGTTAGTCAGCCAAGTGTTCTTCGGATGGACGCTTGTGCAATGCATCACGTGCGCACTGACCGGCGCGATGATGGAGCTGCTGTTCGAGGTGGTGTTCTCACCTGTGGGCTATCGCATGACCCAAAGCATTCTCGCCGAGCGATCGGGAAACGGCGGAGGCGGCAAAGGCGGCGCAATGACCTTGCAACAAGCCCCGCACAACAGCACGCCCGCGCATTCGACGGAATGCTCGATTGCGTAAGGAAGCACACATGAACGTTGTGGCAAGCGGCACAAGCAGCGGAATCGGCCTAGCCATAGCGCGCCTGTTTCTCGAACGTGGACATACCGTGTTCGGTTTCGATATTCAGCCAAGCGCATTGGACGACCCTCGCTACATGCATTTCGTCCATGATGTCCGCGACGAGCTTACCGTACCCTCGGGTAGCATCCCCGACCCCGACATCGTCATCGTCAATGCGGGCACCCAAGACGACGCATCGGCCATAGCCGTCAACCTGGAAGGCGCCATCCGCTTCACCGAGTGCTTCATCGACAGCCCTCGCCTGTCTTCGGTGCTGTTCATCGCGTCGGCAAGCGCGCGCAACGGCTCCGAGTTCCCTCGCTACGTCGCAAGCAAGGCGGGATTAGTCGGGTACATGAAAAATGTAGCGCTCGCCTGTTCGGAACGTGGTGTTACCTGCAACAGCATATCCCCCGGCGGTGTTGTGACGCCAGCCAACGCGCACATCCTCGAAAGCGAGGAACTCTACAACGCGGTGAAGGCCGAAACGCTGCTGGGCAAATGGGCCGAGCCCGAAGAGATCGCCGAACTGGCGTACTTCCTGACGGTGGTGAACAAGTCGATGACCGGTGAAGACATCCTTATCGACAACGGCGAAATGCTGAAGTCGAACTTCATCTGGTAGGAGGGACCGCCCTCTACAACCCAGCGCGGATTTCACGCAGTTTGCGCCTAAGCGACGAAAAGCTTTCTGTCTGCAACACACCCGAAGCACACGCCGACGGCCATGCGGCGCAGCCGCATCGGCGTGCCCAGCACGACCGCATCGGCGTGCCTCGCGCAACCACATCGGCATACCTAGCGGAACCACTTGTCGGCGATGGTGGGGGTATCGAAGCCCCAGTCTTCCTCGACTCCGCGGTCGGTGTGGATGAAATCGTTTTTCTCGAGCACGCGTGCCGACGCGACGTTTTCTACCATGGTGCTTGCAGTGATCAGATCTATGTTAGTTCGCGCATAAAGCTCTTCAACCGCCAGGGAGAGTGCTTGCGAGGCGATTCCTTTCCCCCAGCATCTCTCGAGCAATCGATAGCCGATGCTGATCTTATGAAAGCCCTCGCGGTAGCCATAGAACTCGAACAAACCACACAGCGCCCCGTCGCTTTTATCGCGGATGCCCAGAATGAGCGATTCTTTCGACGTGAATAGGTCCCCGTACAAAAGGCGAATCGTCTCGCACACATCGTCGCGCTGCTTTTCGAAGAGGAACGTCGGCAGATGCCGGTATACGTTTTCGTTGTCGATAAGTTCCTGCAGTGCACGCGCATCATCGCCGACGACCCTATCGAGGACGATTTGGCTGCCCTGTATGCTGGGCACTGTGTCGAACAGCTTCCTTGTCATGACGCCTTCGCTTCGCAACCGACAGCACACCGCGCAGCCACATGCACACAAGACCAGCGCTCGATGAAACCTTACCACAGCCCCAGCAAGTGTTTTGCCCGAACATGGACGGTGCACGCTGGGAGTAAGCGCTGCGGGCTGAAGACGGATGTGTGCCGGACGGAAGCGCTGCGAGCTGGAGGCGGATGCGTGCCGGACGGAAGCGCTGCGAGCCGGAGGCGGATGCGTGCCGAACGAAAGCGCTGCGGGCTGAAGACGACTGCAGAGCAGCGAGGGCGAAGGCGGGTGCAGGATGGCGAGGGCGAAGGCGGGCAGAAAGCGGCGCTGGACGGCAAGGGCGAAGGAGTCGATACCCGGACGCTTTCGCAGTAGCAGCCTTGCAAGTGAACGAATGTTAGGCTATCCTAACTCATACCTTCCGCAGGGTGTTGGCGACAACAGCATGCGGCCTCGGAAGGAACAGCGCGGCTCTGAAAGGAACAGCGCGGCCCCGGGAGGGGCGGCAACGACCGATAGGATCACATTCAGTATGGGCCCTACCCTGCATAAAGAGATACACGAGCTTACTCGTTCAGTCGAAGCGTATGCTTCGCTTGAACAAGACCTGGTGCGCTATGCTTCCCCCGTATTTGCAGGTATCCGTCCCGCCGCCATGTTTTCTTGCCCCATCACATGCAAAGACCCCGACCAGATACGAATCGCGCATCCGCAGGTTCTTCTCGAATCGGAATACGAGCATGCGCTTGAGAACTGCAGAGCACAAGTGGAGCCCTACGGTGTTCGCATCGAAGAACTCGCCCGACGCCAAACAAGCGCACTGCTGCTCGTCTGCCGGCCCAATCTGGTGCAAACGACCCTTGCGCATCCGCCGACGACGCACAACCTTGCCGCACTGGGCTACAAGCCATCGGATGCGCGTGCATGCATCGAAGAACTGAGAGCGCGCATCCAGGCGTTCGACCGGATCGAACGCTCGCGCGACTTCTGGGATTTCCCTCATGAGGTCGGGTACTTCCTGGGCTATCCGCACGTCGATGTCGTCGCCTACACGCGAAACCGCGGACGGGGATATTGCGCACATGGAACCTGGCAGGCCTACGGTTGCGCTCGGCGCATGGCAGCCATCGCGTCCATCTTTGCCTCTCATGAAGCGTGCACGAATGCGTACTGGAAGCTCTATTTGGAAGGTGCGAGCTTGGGCAGCCTGGCAGCCCTCTACGAGGTGTCGCGGGTTTAAAGCCCTTCGTCGCGCACATGAGAGATGGGACGCGAGACTGTCGTCGTGGCCCCTGCTGTCCAACAGCCCGCGTCCAACGTGACAAATGACAGTCGAACGACACACGTGTCGGTGAGGTTATGCGACCTCCAAGGTAAGCCAGGGCAACCCGAGATTTGAATCGTAGCGGCCCGACCCTCCTACGGCAGATAGGTAGTACACGCCCGGATCGGCAAATCGAACCGTCACGTAACCTTCGTCATCCGTGACCATCCCATCCAATGGAACCGGATGCACGTCCACGCCGTCGAACCCAACCAACTGTGCGCCCACTACATCGGAAAGAAGGTTTTGCTCGGCCCGGTCGCTGCGCTTCAGGGGCCCGCCGAAACCGAACATGAAGCCTTCGAGTTTGAGCTTGGCCTCTTCGCCAGCGGCCAAGTGCAGCTTTCGGACGCGCACGCCATCCCGCATAAAGTACGTGTAGTAATCCATTCCATAACTATTCTGAAATGCGAATACATCAATCTCGTCGCCGTCGTAAATGCACGCCTTGTCGAGCGGAAGGCCTTTGTACCCACGCGCTGAATACCCGCTTTCCAGATCGTAGGCATAGATTCCGTTAATCGTATACCCCGAAA
>CAMORQ010000110.1 GCA_946623915.1 uncultured Coriobacteriaceae bacterium
GGGTGTGGAAGGCAAGCGGCTCGAGAGGCTCGACGAAGCGACCATCGGCGCGCCGGCGCGGGGGGCGGCACACGCCGATGGACGCGCGATGACGATGGGCGAAGCCGTTGTCGCCCGTGCAAGGGCCGGCGAGACGGTCGTGTATTGCAGCGACGCGGGGATGCCAGGCGTGTCCGACCCGGGTGCGCGTTTGGTTGCCGCTGCGCACGCCGCCGGCGTCCCGGTCGAGGTGCTGCCCGGCCCAACGGCGGTCGCCAGCGCCTATGTGGCCAGCGGGTTCACCTGTCCGCGCTTCTATTTCGCCGGGTTCTTTCCCCGCAAAGACGCCGAGCGCCGTTCGGCGCTGGAGACGTGCGCGCGCCTGGATGCGGTCTGCCTGTTCTACGAAAGCCCCCATCGCCTCCTTGCTTGCCTGGACGCCATCGCCGGGGCGCTGCCGGCGCGGCAGGTTGCGGTGTGCCGGGAACTCACGAAGCTTCACGAAGAAGTGTTGCGGGGCAGCGCTGCGCAGCTTGCAGACGTGTTCGCCGCGCGCGAAGCCTCGGGCGGCATCAAGGGCGAAATCGTCGTCGTCATCGACGCGCCGGACGCTGCCGAGCGCGATGCCGCAGAGCGCGCAGGGGAAGAAGGCGCCGCCGAGCGCGCGCGCGAGCTTTTGGCGCAGGGCGAGATGAGCAAGAAGGACATCGCGGCGCTTCTGCAAGACGAATGCGGCGTTTCGCGCAACGTCGCGTACCGTCTTGCCCACGGAAGCGCGTAGGTCGCATCCGCCCTGGGCAGGCTGCTCGGGTCCGTCCCGGCGGCGGTCGGGCGCGTCCGCGCGTCAAAAGCCCAGGTTCCGTCTGCGCGCGCCGGCCTTTTTCACGGCACGGTGAACGGGTGCGCCTCGAAACCCAGGCGCTCTTTACGCAAGCGGGGAGTTTTTGCCGATGCGGACCGCTGCGTACGGGCAGCGCCGCCCATGCGCTATCATAGGCCTATTCGATTCGTCAGCAGAAAGCAGGTTCACATGTCCAAGGGCACGTTTTACATCACGACCCCCATTTATTATGTCAACGCGGAGCCGCACTTGGGTACGGCGTACACCACCATCGGCGCCGACACGCTGGCCCGTTTCAAGCGCATGGACGGTTTCGACGTCCGTTTCGTCGGCGGCATGGACGAGCACGGCCAGAAGGTGGCAGAAACCGCCGAATCCAAAGGCATGACGCCAATTGAATGGTGCGATTCGATGGAGCCAGCGTTTTTGGCTGCGTGGGATTTGCTCGACATCACCTACACCGACGTGGTGCGCACTTCCAGCGACCGCCAGACGCGCACGGTGCAGGATTTTCTGAACAAGGTGCACGATGCGGGCTGGCTCTACAAGTCCAGCTACGAGGGCTGGTACTGCGTCCACGAGGAAACCTACTACGCCGAATCGGATCTGGAAAAGAACGACGCCGGCGAATTCGTGTGCCCGGACTGCAAACGACCCGTGCGCTACGAGTCGGGCGGCGAAGAGAACTGGTTCTTCAAGCTTTCCGCCTTCCAGGACCGCCTGCTCGCCTTCTACGACGAACACCCCGACTTCATTCAGCCCGAAACGCGCCGCAACGAAGTCGTCACCTTTGTTAAGGGCGGGCTGAAGGACCTGTCCATTTCGCGTTCGACCTTCGATTGGGGCATTCCGATCCCCTTCGACGAAGACCATGTGGCCTACGTGTGGTTCGATGCGCTCCTGGCGTATTTCACCGGCATCGGCTACGCCGATCCGGACCGCGAAGGCGAATGGGAGCGTTTCTGGCCGGCGGCCTACCATTTCGTCGGCAAGGACATCACGCGCTTCCACTGCGTCATCTGGCCGGCCATGCTCATGGCAGCTGACATGCCTCTTCCCGAGCATGTGTTCGGGCATGGGTTCTTGCTCACCAAGGGCGAAAAGATGAGCAAGTCGAAAGGCAACGGCGTCATGCCGGCGGATCTGGTCAAGGTCTTCGGTGTGGACGCGTACCGCTACTACTTCCTTTCCGACGTGCAGTTCGGCCACGACGGCGACATCTCGCTCGAGCGCATGGTGCAGGTGTACAACGCCGATTTGGCAAACACCTGGGGCAACCTGTGCTCGCGCGTGTTCAACATGACCGGTAAATATTTCGACGGCGTGGTGCCGCAGGCTCCTGCGGGCGCGAGCGAAAACCCTCTTGCGGAAATCGCCGTAGGGCTCTACGACGAGTACGTTTCCCGCATGGACAAGGTCGACTTCACGGGTGCGGCGATGGCCGTGCGCCGTCTTGCCGAAGCTGCGAACCTTTATGTCGAGAACACGGCTCCGTGGAACTTGGCCAAGGACGCCTCGCGCTCCGACGAGCTGGCAGGCGTCATGTATAACCTGCTCGAATCGTGCCGCGTGATCGCGCTGTTCCTTGCGCCGTTCATGCCGCGCACGTCGCAAGAAGTGTACAGGCGGCTTGGTTTGGGCGATTTGGATGCCGCAGACGACTTGGCGACGGCTGCGACGTGGGGATCGCTGCCTGCTGGCAACTCCGTGGAAACGGGCGATCCGCTGTTCCCGCGCCTCGACGTGGAATCGATCGACTTGAACTTGGAATAGCGCAAGGCGCTTCTCTACGCGATGGACGCCTCTTCCGTGCAGTACACCGGCACCGCGTGTGATGGTGCCGGCATTCAGGCGAGTGCACCTTGCGAATCTAGCGTCGCCGCCCTAGGCGCGCCACCCTCGTCGCTTGCTACACCTGGCGGCGAAGAGCCGTTCGGGACCGACGCGGCCGGCGGATTCGCCGACGCGGCGTTTCGCGCCAAGAAAAAGCATTCCCTGCGCGAAGTGGCCCCGCCCGAGCCGGCGCTCGAACACGTGTTGTCGGACACCCATGTTCACTTGGCGATGCTGCGTGACCCCGCGCGCGCCCTTGCGCGCGCCGCTGTCCACAGGGTGGGTTTTTTGTGCTGCATTTCCGACCCGACCGGCGACGCCGATGTCGTGTACTCCCAAATCGACGAATGGGCACGTCAGGCGGCGGATATGCTGCCGTGCATTGCTCCTGATGTCGGCGTTTCCGTTCCGCACGTGCGCATAGCTTGCGGATGCCATCCGCACGAAGCGCGGCTCTACGACGACGCCGTCGAAGCGCGCCTCGTTCGGCACCTGAAGGATCCGCGTACGTGCTGCGTGGGCGAGATCGGCCTCGATTACCACTACGACCACAGCCCGCGGCCGGTGCAACGCGACGTGTTCGCGCGTCAGCTTCGCCTTGCGCACGAAACGGGTCTGCCCGTTTCGCTGCATTTGCGCGAAGCGCACGACGATGCACTCGACATCATGGACGACATCGGGTTTCCCGAGGCCGGCGTTATCCTGCATTGCTTCAACCTGGGACCCGATGAGTTGGCTCCTTGGGTGCAGCGGGGGTGCTACGTCGCGGTGGGCGGCGCGGTCACCTTCGCATCGTCGGACGCCCTGCGACAAGCGCTGCCGCGCATTCCCCGCAACAGGCTTCTGTTCGAAACTGACGGCCCCTACATGGCTCCGGCGCCGTTTCGCGGTTGCGAATGCGGCAGCGACCACGTGGTGTTCACGGCGGCGCGTATAGCCGCCGAGCTGGGCATCGAGCCGGGACCTTTGCGCAAGGACTTCCTATCCGAGGTCTTCGCCAATGCCGTTTCCCTGTTGGATAGAAAGGCTACTCCATGGCAAAACGAACGGTAATCTGCGCAAGCCCCCGGGCTATGGGCAAGTCGGCCCGCGTCGCCAAAGGCCTTTCGGACATGCTCGCGAAACGTTTCCCGGAAGACGATGTGGAGTATATCCGCCTGGCCGATCTGAACATTCATCACTGCATCGGCTGCAACACGTGCGAACACGACGGCGCCTGCTTCATGGAAGATGATATGGCAGGCATGCTGGACACGCTTGCGGGGACCGACGCGCTCTACGTGGTGTCTCCGGTGTATTTCGCGGGTCCTCCCGCAAATTACAAGGCGTTCCTCGACAGGCTCCAGCCGCATTTCTACCTGCAGACGCGCAAGGCCCCGAAAAGCGATGCGCACCTGGTGGTCGTCGGCGACGGGGGAGACCCGAACGGATACGACCCGCTGGTTGTATGCACGCGTTCGGCGCTTGCCGTCGGCGGATTCAAACTTCAAAGCGTCCATCCTTTCATTGGCGCAGACTCTTCCGATATCGTTTCGCGCCTTTCCGACGATTTGGTCGAGGGGGAGTGCGTCTAGCATGATGAATTCGCCGCTTGCAAGCGTGGCGGCAACGCGCAACGTGCTCGACGAGCACGGTTTGTCGACCAAGAAATCGCTCGGCCAGCATTTCCTGGTGAACGACGCCGTCGTCGGCAGGATATGCGACCTTGCCGACATCGCCGCGGGAGACGCCGTCGTGGAGGTCGGCCCCGGAATAGGAACGCTGACATGCGCGTTGCTCGCGCGCGGCGCCCGTGTCGTGGCTGTGGAGCGCGACGGGGATTTGCTGCCGGTTCTCGAGGATACCTGCAAAGGCTACGAAACCGTGTTTCAGGTTCTTAATGCGGACGCCCTTAAGGTCGGCGAGTCGGATTTGCCGTTTTCGCCCGGCAAGTTCGTCGCGAACCTGCCGTATGCGGTGGCTGCGACGCTTGTATTGGATTTTTTCGAGCGATTCGGCAGCCTGACGCAGGCGACGGTGATGGTGCAATCCGAAGTCGCGGCGCGCATGATGGCGCGGCCTGGCACCAAGGATTACGGTGCCTATACGGTTAAATTGGGGCTGTTCGCCGCCGCGGTCGGTAGCTTCAAGGTGTCGCCCGGAAATTTCTTCCCACCGCCCCATGTAGATTCGACGGTCATCCGTCTCGATAGGGCAGAGCAGCCAGGCGTGTCCGCCATGGAGGCGCGGGCGGCTGCGATCATGGCCGATGCGGCTTTCGCGAACCGGCGGAAAACCATTTCGAACTCGTGCAAAACCTATTTCGCAGGCAATGCGGCGATGCGAGACGCGCTTGCGGACCTGTTCTCCGATTGCGGCATCAATCCTGCCTGCCGAGGCGAAACCCTGGCGCTCGAAGACTATGTTTCGCTTGGGAAGGCCGCATGCGCGGCTGGCGTATTGTGAAGGGAACACAAAAACCAGGACAAGCGTTGACCAGCGTGATAGAATGGCGCCCGTGTTTTTGTCCCCGAGTTTACGTTTGGAAAGAAGAATTAAGTTATGGATCTCGAAAAGCAGGCAAAAATCGTTGACAACATCCACGACACGTTGGACGAATTCGTCGGGCAGCGCCTATCTGTTCGCGCCAACATGGGTCGTTCTAAGATAGTAGAGTCCGAAGGTGTTTTAGTGCAGGTGCATCCGCAGCTGTTCATCATGGAAGTCGATCGCAAGCGTGGCCGCACGGCCCGCCAATCCTATCAGTACGCCGATGTCCTCACCGGCACCGTCGAGCTTTCCCAAAACGGCGAAGCGCTCTTCGAACCCTTCATCGAAGAAGACGAAGAAGAGTACGAATCGCCTCTGCTGGGTACGCTCGACGACTAAGATTTGACAAGTAGCCCATTGCGGGTACAATACCTTTTGCCGTTTCGCACGGTGCCATGTTTGGGGCATTAGCTCAGCTGGGAGAGCGCGGCGTTCGCAATGCCGAGGCCAGGGGTTCGAGCCCCCTATGCTCCACCAAACTCTCAGGTCCAGAAATCTCTGGACCTTTTTGTTGCCCCAGGAAAGGCCGAGATGGGCATAGGGGGACCGAACCCCGCGAGGGGTGAAACGTCCAGTGGACGTTTCACTAAGGAGCGCGGAGCGCGACGTCCCGAAACGCGGGCCGTGCCGGGGCCACGGCGGAGACCCGTCGAGAATTGCCCCGCATGAGAGGCGAGTCCCCATGCAGAAGCCACGCCGCGACCTCGGTGGAGGGCTGCGCCGTGGTCTGCGGCGCACGAAAGGCGATCCCCGCGCAGGGCCACGCCGCGACCTCGGCGAGCCTCGCGCGAAACGCCTCCATCCCCAATCGCGCGCGATGACCGCGTGCGTCAAAGCGAGCGCGAAGCGCGACGCATCAGGTCAGCGGGCTTTCGTTCTTTGAGGTTTGGCGCTTGAGCCTTCGGGTTAGTCCTTAACTGGCAGTATTAACTGTTGCCGTAGAACGACTTTTCCAGTGCTGTGATGCCATATGGGGCAAATATTAGATTAGAATACACCTAAGGGTGTACGAAGCGCTTGTTTCGTATCCCGTCTGGAGTAGCAAACCATAGGAAGCATTTGGAAGGAGGTTAAGAAGATGAGCGAAGAGAAGAATGTACTCGAGGAAGTTGTTGCTGCGATAAAGAAGCTTTTGGGCTTCGGTAGCGACGAGCAAATCACGAGTGCGGTGAATGACATTGTCGATGCAAAGGGCGACGAGGCGGGCATCCTTGCTGCGCTGCAGGGCCTTTTCGGCGATGCTATCGACAAGGCCGATTTGCTTGAAGTCGTCAAGAACTTCATTGGCGGCGGCAAGGGCATCGACCTAGGCAACATCTTGGAGCTGTTCCAGGGGATCGGCGACAAGGTGGGCGGATTCGACAAGATCGCAAGCCTGGTAGGCGCTGCGACTGGTGCGGGTAGCGTCACCGACGCTGTCAAGAGTACGGCTGGTTCGGTCACCGACGCTGTCAAGAGTACGGCTGGTTCGGTCACCGGCGCCGTA
>CAMORQ010000111.1 GCA_946623915.1 uncultured Coriobacteriaceae bacterium
TGTTGCCGTCTCCGGCGGTTGCCATCGTGGGCCGTCACAATTCGGGGAAAACGACACTTATCGAGGCAGTGGTCGAATGTTTGTGCGCGCGCGGCCTGGACGTGGGCACCGTTAAGCATCACAGCCACGCACAATTCGACATCGACGTTCCGGGGAAGGATTCGTATCGCCACCGTGAGGCTGGCGCATCCGAGACCATCATCGCTTCACCAGGGCAGATGGCGCAGATAACCACGCTTGATCACGAGGTTGAATGCGCCGACTTGGTGGCCAAGATGCCCGGACATGACATCGTGCTGGTGGAGGGCTACCGCAAAAGCGGTTTGCCCACGATCGAAGTGATGCGTTCGGGCAATGCGGCCGACATGCAGGTTGCCCAGGCTTTTCTGGAATGCGCCCAGGCAGGCGATCCGCTCTCGAGCGATTTCGTGCAGCGTTCCCGTTGGTCGGCGGCATACGACCCGACATCCGACCTGGCGGCGAAAATGCCCCATGCGGCAACGGTAGCGGTCGCCTCTGACATTCCTGCTGCACGTGAGGCGGCGCGCATCTACCAGGTTCCCGTGTTCGACCTCGGCGACATTGCAGGTTTGTGCGATTTCGTGGAAGAGCGCTTCGTTCGTCCCCGGGTGACGGTGGCCATTCAGGCAGGAGGCGAAAGCAGGCGTATGGGGCGCAGCAAGGCGACCGTGCCTTTTGCCGGCCGTCCGCTTATATCACGCATTGTCGAGCGTGTCGCGCCCGCGGCGGACGAAATCGTCATCACCACCAACGAGCCGGAAAACCTGCAGTTCCTCTTCGACGAGTTCCCGCTGCTCTCCCTGCGTTTGGTGCCCGACGTCCTCGATTACCGCGGTGCGCTCCCTGGGTTCCTCACGGCGTTTCAGGAATCGCGCACGCCTTACGTTGCCATCGTGGCGTGCGACATGGTCTTCGTCTCTGCAAGGCTTATCGCTGCCGAATGCGCGGCGCTCTCGCTTTCCCAGGCCGATTGCGTGGTGCCGGTGAACAAGCACGGCTTCGAACCGTTCCATTCGCTCTACCGCCGCGAGCAGTGCCTTGCCGCGGTGCGGGCGCATGTTGACGCGGGGGACAAGCGCGCCCAATCCATTCTTCAGGACCTGAACGTGCGGCGTTTCACCCATGCCGAGGTGCTTTCCGCCGAGCCCATGGGCGGCTGTTTCGTCAACGTCAACACGCCCGAGGAGCTCGCTGCGATCGAGCGGCAGTTCGCGGAGGTCTAACACCTTTCCGTACCGACGACCGGTTTTCCTTGCGAATGGTTGCATCTTTTGGATGAGTTGGCCAACAATCAGGCATGCGGGGAAGGTGCGTTGCGTCTGTGCGCGATGGCGTCGGACGCGTCTCTGCGGATTCGAGCGAAACCATGCGTGTGGATAGTAGTTAGTCTTTCCCTGCTCTCTGCATTTCCAACGACTTCGTTCTATTCGTCTCTGGTATACTCACTTCTGTTGCTTTAGTGCACTAAAGCGCTGCAGCAAAGGTGCGGCGCCATGGTGCAACAACAGGTTTATATGAAAGGTGAGGGATACCATGAAGAAGAAGTTCATAACGATTGCCCTGTGCGCTTTGGTTGCATGCATGGCTGCTGTCGTGCTGGCTGGATGCGCCGGTTCGTCGGGCTCGTCCGCATCGAGCGCTGCCTCGTCTGCGGATTCCAGTGCTGCTGCTTCGTCTGCTGCCTCGTCTGCGGATTCCAGCGCCGCTGCCACGTCTGGTGGCTCCAGCGCGGCTGCTTCGGGTTCGTCCGATTTCAGCGGCACGTTCATCGTCGGGTTCGACCAGGACTACCCGCCCTACGGTTTCGTGGGCGACGATGGGGAGTTCACCGGTTTCGATCTCGAACTTGCACAGGAAGTGTGCACGCGCAACGGGTGGACGTTCCAGGCTGAGCCCATCAACTGGGACACCAAGCAAACCCTCGTTGATTCGGGTGCCATCACCTGTATTTGGAACGGCTTCACGATGGAAGGCCGCGAAGCCGACTACGCGTTTAGCGATCCCTACATGGATAACGGACAGGTAATCATGGTGAAGGCTGACAGCACCGTTTCCAAACTCGCCGACTTGGCGGGTGCAACCGTGGGCACGCAGGTCGATTCCGCCGCTCTCGAAGTGCTTGAAGGCGACCAGGCGGACCTCGCCGCCACCTTCGCCGCGCTCGAACAGCGCAGCGATTACAATACTGCGGCCCTTGAGCTGGAAAGCGGTGCGCTCGACGCTTTGGCATGCGACCTGTCCATCGCTGCCTATCAGATGTCGTTGAACCCCGGGACGTTCAAGGTTCTCGACGAGCAGCTGTCTGCCGAGCACTATGCGGTCGGCTTCAAGAAGGGCAACGACGACCTGGCTGCGCAGGTTACGTCCACGCTTTCGGAAATGACGGCCGACGGCACGGTGGAAGCGTTGTGCGAGAAGTACGCTGAATACGGCATTTCGTTCGACAACTGGGTCCTCAAGTAGGCCATAAACGATTGACGGCAGAGCCGCCCGGCATGTTCGGGTGGCTCTTTTTTGCGGAGGTACCATGGCATTCGACACGATGATGGGCATGCTGGGCAACGGCTTTGTCGTCACCATCGAGCTGTTCTTGATAACCCTGCTGGGGTCGCTTCCCCTGGGGGTATTTGTGGCACTGGGCCGCATGAGTTCGTTTTTGCCTTTGCAGTGGATCATGCGTTTCTACATTTCCATCATGCGTGGAACGCCGCTCATGCTTCAGATGTTCGCCATCTATTTCGCTCCCTATTACGTGTTCGGCATCGACCTGACGCCCGACAGCAAGTGGAACGCAACGATCGTCGCTTTCATCATCAACTACGCCGCCTACTTCGCTGAGATTTACCGCAGCGGTATCCAGTCGATACCGCGCGGGCAGTACGAAGCAGCCGATGTGTTGGGATACTCGAAAACGCAGACGTTCATGAAGATCGTTCTGCCGCAGGTGATCAAACGCATACTGCCCGCTATGGGCAACGAAATTATCACGTTGGTCAAGGACACGTCGCTCGCGTTCGCCATCGGCGTCGCCGAAATGTTCTCCACGGCCAAGGCCCTCGCGGCGCGCGAGGCGAACATGTTCCCCTACCTGTTGGCCGGTTTGTTCTATTGGCTGTTCAACATGGTGGTCGAAGTTGTCTTGAACCGTGTAGAGAAGAAGCTGGACTACTACCATGACTGATTCGAACAAACCATTGGTCACCATAGAAAACGTCTACAAGAGCTACGGCAGCAACCAGGTGCTGCACGGAGTTTCGCTTTCCGTGTCTCCGGGTGAAGTCGTGGCCGTCATAGGCCCGTCTGGCGGGGGAAAGTCCACGCTTTTGCGCTGTGCTACGCTGCTTGAGCGGTTCGACTCGGGCACCTTGGCGTACGGCGACTTGGATGTGGCCGTCGACCGGGACGGAACGGCGGTGTACGGGAGCAAGGACGTGATCGCCCAGGCCAAGCTGCGGTTCGGTCTGGTGTTCCAGAACTACAACCTGTTTCCGCACTACACGGTGTTGAAAAACATCACCGATGCTCCGATTAGCGTGCAGAAGCGCAACCGCGACGAAGTGGAGCAGCAGGCACGGCAGCTGCTCTCGCGCATGGGTTTGGAAGGCAACGAGGGAAAGGTCCCTTGCGAGTTGTCTGGAGGCCAGCAACAGCGCGTGAGCATCGCGCGTGCGCTCTGCATGAACCCCGACATCCTTTACTTCGATGAGCCCACAAGTGCGCTCGATCCCGAGCTTACCCAGGAAGTGCTCAGGGTTATTCGAAGCCTGGCCGAATCTCATATGACGATGGTCATCGTTACGCACGAGATGACATTTGCCCGCGATGTTGCGGATCGCATCGTGTTCCTAGACGGAGGTTCGATTGTCGAAGAGGGGCCGGCAGACCAAGTGATCAACAATCCCACTCAGCAGCGCACACGAGAGTTTTTGCTGCGCTACGAAGGCTAGAATCATGCGGCGGACCAGGGGCGCGGCGCGGCCAAAGACGCAGCGTGAATCGAGTCCGGGTGGCATGGCGTACAGCGGCTAAGCGGGGGAGGCCCGCCAAGGCAGGGTCTTCGCAAAAGGAAAACGGAAAAAGAAAACGGCCCCAATCGGGGCCGTTGCTTTTGTCGGGGCGGGGCGGAACACGAAAAACGCTACTGCGCTTGCACCAGCTTTCCGTAGTTGCCCTCCTCGCGGCGGTAAAGGATGCAGACAGCGCTTGTGTCGCGGTCGGTGTATGCGAAGAAGTCGTGACCGAGAAGGTCGATTTTGACCAGAGCTTCCTCTTCGGTGAGCGGCTCGAATTCGATTTCCTTGACGCGTACGACTTCGTCGTCGGAGAGGTCTTCCATCAGCGCGTCGAAGTCCAGTTCGCCGGTGTCGACCTCGCGAATGGTTTCACCTTCTGCGCGCGTCTTGCGATCGACGACCTTCGTCTTGTATTTGCGCATCTGACGAACGACCTTGGCCGATGCAACGTCGATGGCAGCGTACATGTCGTCTTCATGCTCTTCGACACGGATGATGTGACCCTTGGTGGATAGCGTGATCTGGCAGGTTGCACGGCGTGCGATCGCCGGGTTCTTTTCGACTTGCAGCACGACATCTGCGACGAGCGGATCGATGTCGAAGACCTTCACCGCAGAACCTATCTTTTCTTCCGCGTACGCACGGAGCGGATCGGAAACGTTCAGGTTGCGTCCGGTGACTTGGATGTCCATTTGATTGCCTTTCTTCCCGGGAATAAAAACAGCTGCGGGCGTTGCGGCGTGCTCTCGGAATTGCATGCGCGCGCAGCCTTTAGCTGATGGTAATCAGTATACCCCATCGTCTGCTCTTATGTGTAGCGAACAGGTAGTAGGGAAGTAACGTGTAGGCAAAAAGGTCGAATTGTGAAGGCGAAAAAATGCTTTTTGCCGTTTTTGATAGAATAAAGCGCGGCTTTAAGCCGTTATAACTTCGAACGAAAGGCTTCATGTCCTATGGTGCAACGCGCAGCACTCAGACCGAAGCGCAGTTTAATCGCAGCATGTGTCTCCTTCATCCTTGCCGGCGTATTGTTCGCCGCAGTTCCGTCCGCATGGGCGGATCCAGACCCTGTCGCTGAAAAGCAGGCCGAAGCCCAAGCGGCCCTCCAGTCGCTCAACACGATGCTCGCCGAGCTCGACGCCGCCAACGAGGCTTATGCTACCGCGGTTGGCAACCAGGAGCAGGCCAAGAATCTGATGGTGCAGACGCAGGGCAAGATCGAAACCCAGACGGGTCGAATCGCCGACTGCCAGAGCAGGCTAGGCGAGCGCATTCGCAACATGTATCGTTTGGGCAGCTCGTCGTTCTGGGATGTTATCTTCGGATCGACGACCTTCCTCAGCTTCGCTACGAGTTGGGACATGCTTACGCATCTCAGTGCTGAAGATGCCGATTTGGTTGCTCAAACGAAGGCCGAGCGCGACAAGCTTTCGCAGCTCGAGGCGATGTACGCAGTGCAGAAGGCCGAAGCCGACGTCGCCGCTTCCGAAGCGGAGCGCATCCGCGACCAGGCGAACGAGACGGCCAAGAAGATGCAGCAAACATACGACTCGCTGTCCGCCGAAGCCGAAGAATTGTTGGCCGCGCAGCAGGCGGCGCTTGCCGCCGAGGCCGCTGCTGCGGCTGCGGCGCAGGAAGCGGAAGCCGCGCAGACTGCCGTTGCTACCACCTTCGATGGCGGCAATTACACTGATGGTGGCAATTACACCGACGGCGGCGGTAATTACAACTACGAGGAAGCTCAGACGGTTCCCGTTGCCGACATCACATCATTTGATGAAAGCACCGGCACCGCCACCTTAGCAGACGGTACGACCACCAAGGTGGTTGGCTACGACACCAACACGGGCAACGCTATCGTCGATTTGGCTGCTTCTTTCGTTGGCGGCAACTATGGATGGGGCGCTCAGGATCCTGATACGTCCACGTTCGACTGCTCCGGTCTCGTGCAGTACGTCTACGAGCAGAACGGCATTTCCGTCGGTGGTCACAACGACCGTGCGATTCTGAATGCGGGCACCGTCGTCGAGGAGCCCGAAGCAGGCGATATCCTGTGGTGGGACGGCCATGTGGCGATCTACGCTGGCGACAACATGATGATTTCTGCCGACAACGAAGAGTACGGCATCACCTATAGAGAAGTCTCCCCCGGCGCTACGTACGTCCGCTACTAAACCGCAGAGCGGTTTAGTAGCTCCATACGACCTGACGCTGCGCGACGCCCACGCGCCCCATCTTCGCGCTGCGGGCATTCGTCACGTAGCGAAGTACGCTTCCTCATGCCCTCACGCGAATCTGGGGCACGTGGACGCCGCTCGCTGTTTCACCATGGGCGACCAGCGGCAAAGCTCAACCTGCGGGTTGGGTTTTGCTTCGTGTGGTTGTGGGGGTGTTGGGCGGTTGTCATCCTGCGGGCGCGGCGGATTCGCTTCGCTCGCGCTGCCGCTGGTGGGGGCGTCCCGCGCGTCGCTTCGCTCGCGCTGCCGCTGGCGGAGGCGTCCCGCGCGTCGCTTCGCTCGCGCTGCTATGGGTGGGTTTTGGCGATATTTGCAAAACGATCTTCTCAAAACGCATGGGATTGGGCCTTGTGACCACTATCTACAACTGGAGATAATACAAATTCTTGTTCTG